>DASZXM010000690.1:0-5568 GCA_035546415.1 Pseudonocardiaceae bacterium | reverse complement strand
CCACCACCCCGGGCCGCCCCCCGGCG
Organism: Pseudonocardiaceae bacterium; assembly: GCA_035546415.1. GTDB lineage: Bacteria > Actinomycetota > Actinomycetes > Mycobacteriales > Pseudonocardiaceae > DATEPR01. The sequence continues at coordinate 5,542 of DASZXM010000690.1, read as the reverse complement.
GCGTTGCGGGCGGACCTGGAGCCGAAATGCTGAGAAAGATTCGGAAAAGGGTCCGTTTCCTGTCGTGTTAGTCCTGTTCTCCGTAGAAGTTGCGTCGTTTGCCGAAGGCGAGCGTCACTCGAATGGGGGATGATCGTTCTATGGTCGACGGCCGCGACTTGAGCACCTGCCGACTGTTCACCGGGTACCTGCCCGGCTATCGCACCTGCACGACGCAGGTGGAACTGGACGCGCCCCATCAACGACTATGGATGCATCTGGCCTCCGTGTCGCGGTTCTCCGTGGCCCTGGACGCACCGGCCGTCGACGTGCTCGCGGACACCCTGGAGCAGGGCGCGGTGTGTGCCGTGCCGTGCCACCACGACGAGCGCGGCGAGGTGCTGCTGGGCGCGCACCCGCACGTCGAAGCGGGCATGGTGCCCTACGCCGAGCGGGGGTTCGACGCGCGGCTGGACGGTGGGCCGATGCAGGTGTACCTGCACCTGGACCACGCCGAGGCCGACCGGATCGAGATCGCGTTCACCTCGGCCGTGACGGCCGCCCTCGTCGATCACCTGCGCACCTGCCGTGCCGACATGGTGGAGTAATCGGACAGACACCTTCCGCCCCGAATCACCCGTTCGTGTGACGGGAGTTGATGATTGTTCTCACCGTGTCGAATGGGGACTAAGTTCACTTCGGTTTGCACCGGGGGCAGTTACCGAGGGTGGTTCACACGTGCTGATTGAGCTTGGTTGTACCGAGTTGGGTATCGCCTGGCGTGCGGCCGACCTGCCGGCACTCCCGGCACTGTTCACCGTCCGTGACCGCGATCGACAGGCCGACGAGAACGCGTGGACCCGGCTGGCGGCCCTGGGGTTGATCGATCCCCGAGGGGCGCTGTCGTCCGACCTGCACCAGGCCATGACCGCGTTCGCCCAGTCGCCCGTCGAGGTGGACCTGCGGTTCGCCACCGGGAGCGGCACCGAGGTCCGGGCCGCCGTCGCCACGGCCGACGACACGGCGTTCCTGGCCGTCGTCACCGGCGGACACGTCCGGTTCAGCCGGGTGCCGGCCGAGGCCGCGGTCACCGCGCTGGTCCGCGTGCTGCCGCCCGAGCAGCCGGCCGCCGGCACGCTGGTCAGCCTCCCGGTGGCCGAGGTCGACACGGCCATCACCGGCTCCATGGAACGCGGCGTGGACGCCGACGAAGGCGTGATCGACGGCCTGGCGGCGCGGGGCGTCGCGCGGACCGACGCACGCCTGTTCGTGTCGCTGGTGGGCAGCAAACGCCTCCGGTTCGCCGAGTTCGGCGTCACCTTCCGGGACCGCGCCGGTGCCCGACGCCGGTCCGGGCGCACCGTCCAGGTCGTCGACATGCGCCGGGGCCGGGCGGTACTGCACACCAGGGGCGACTACCTCGTCGCCGCGCCGGCGGACGGGGACACGGTGGTCCGCGTGCTCACCGAACTGCGCGACGCCGAGCTGGACCGCAACCGGTTGGGCTGATCCACCGACGGTCGCGAGCCGGTTCGGGCACACTGGAACGGGACACCGCGGAACCGGCGAGGGGCGACACAGTGGTCAGTCATTGGCTAGAGGCGATTCCACCACTCGTCGTGTACCTGCTCGTCGGCGGCTTCGTCGGCATCGAGAGCCTGGGCATCCCGATCCCCGGCGAGACGGTGCTCATCTCGGCCGCGCTGCTGGCCTCCCAGCACACCATCCACGTCGCTCCACTGTGGATCGGCGTGTCGGCCAGCGCAGGCGCGATCATCGGCGACAACATCGGCTTCCTGATCGGCCGCAAGTGGGGCCAGTCGCTGTTCGCCTGGCTGGGCCGCAAGTTCCCCAGCCACTTCGGGCCCGCCCACATCGCCTACGCGGAGAAGGTCTTCAAGCGCTACGGCGTGTACGCCGTGTTCTTCGGCCGTTTCATCGCGCTGCTGCGCATCTTCGCCGGTCCGCTGTCCGGCGCGCTGGAGATGCCGTGGCCGCGGTTCCTGGTGGCCAACGCGGCAGGCGGCATCTGCTGGGCCGGTGGCCTCACGGCCGCCATCTACTACCTGGGTGAGATCGCGGACAAGTGGTTCAGCCGGTTCTCCTGGATCGCGCTGATCGTCGCCGTGCTCGCCGGCCTGGCGATCGGGATGTACATCCGCAGGCGCACCGTGAAGGCCGCGGAGGCCGAGCACCGGGCGAGCCAGGAACAGCCCGCCCGGCGCTGACACCTACCGGTTGGCCCGGTTCACCGCCGACGCGACCGCGCGCAGCGACGCCGTGACGATCGACGAGTCCACGCCGACGCCCCAGTAGACCTGGTCGCCGATGGAGCACTCGACGTACGCGGCGGCCCGCGCGTCGTCGCCTGCGGACAGGGCGTGCTCGGCGTAGTCCATCACCCGGACGTCGAAGCCGATCGCGGCCAGTGCGTCGACGAACGCCGCGATCGGGCCGTTGCCCCGGCCGGCCAGCTCGCGCTCCTCGCCCTCGACCCGCACCACGGCGTGGATCTCGGTGTCGGCCTGGCCGTGACCGCCCACGCCCTGCCGGTCGCCGCCGGCGAGCCAGCTGCGCTTCACCCACAGGGGGCTGGTCCGCTCCAGGTACTCACCGGCGAACGCGTGCCACATCTGCGCGGGCGACACCTCGCCGCCCTCGCTGTCGGTCATGGTCTGGACGACCTTGGAGAACTCGATCTGCAGCCGCCGCGGCAGGTCGAGCTGGTGCTCGGTCTTCATGATGTAGGCGACGCCGCCCTTACCGGACTGCGAGTTCACCCGGATCACGGCCTCGTACGTGCGACCGACGTCCTTCGGGTCGACCGGCAGGTACGGCACTTCCCACGGGTGGTCCTCGACCGGGTGGCCGGCGCGGTCGGCGGCGTCCTTCAGCGCGTCCAGGCCCTTGTTGATGGCGTCCTGGTGACTGCCGGAGAACGCGGTGAACACCAGGTCGCCGCCGTACGGGTGGCGCTCGGGCACCGGCAGCTGGTTGCAGTACTCGACGGTCCTGCGGATCTCGTCGATGTCGGAGAAGTCGATCTGCGGGTCGATGCCCTGGCTGAACAGGTTCATCCCCAGCGTGACCAGGCACACGTTGCCGGTCCGCTCGCCGTTGCCGAACAGGCAGCCCTCGATGCGGTCCGCGCCGGCCTGGTAGCCCAGCTCGGCCGCTGCCACCCCGGTGCCCCGGTCGTTGTGCGGGTGCAACGACAGGATCACCGAGTCCCGCCGCTCCAGGTTCCGGTTCATCCATTCGATCGAGTCGGCGTACACGTTCGGGGTGGCCATCTCCACGGTCGCCGGCAGGTTCATGATCACCGGCCGGTCCGGCGTCGGCTGCCAGATCTCGCTCACCGAGTTGCACACCTCGGCCGCGTAGGACAGCTCGGTGCCGGTGTAGGACTCGGGGGAGTACTCGAAGCGGAAGTCGGTGTCGGGCTGCTTGCCGGCCAGCTCCAGCACCATCTCAGCGGCGGACGTGGCGATCTTCTTGATGCCCTCGCGCTCCTCCCGGAACACGACCCGCCGCTGCAGGATCGACGTCGAGTTGTAGATGTGGATGATCACCCGCGGCGCGCCGCGGACGGCCTCGAACGTGCGCTCGATCAGCTCCGGCCGGCACTGGCTGAGCACCTGGATGCGCACGTCGTCCGGGATGGCGCCGTCGTCGATGATCTCCCGGACGAAGTCGAAGTCGGTCTGGCTGGCCGCCGGGAAGCCGACCTCGATCTCCTTGTAGCCCATGCGGACCAGCAGTTCGAACATGCGCCGCTTGCGGGCCGGGGACATCGGGTCGATCAGCGCCTGGTTGCCGTCCCGCAGGTCGACCGCGCACCACAGCGGTGCGGTGGTGATCCGCTTGTCCGGCCACGTGCGGTCGGGCAGCGAGATCGGTTCCACCAGCTGCTCGAAGGGGCGGTACCGGTGTACCGGCATGAAACTGCCGCGCTGGTCGTTCCAGGCGGGCTGATCCGGCCGGGCCGCACGCGACGGCGTGCGCAGCTTGCTGGCCGAAGCGGATTCGAAAGGTTGGGACATGATGACGGGCTCCTGCTGGCCGATGATGTGGTCGACCGGCGGCACGCCGAACTCCGCGACGGGGGGCCGGTCTGGTCAGACCCCGGCGCGGCGGCGAAGCAGGAGGCCACGGAGCACGACGTCACCCTAGCCAATGGGTCCGCTCGGAGCCAAAGCGGCTTGTCCACATCGCGGGACGGATTACGCCGTTCGTCGCAGTGTCAAGAGGGTGTGAGCCGGGAATCTTCACACCATGACTGCACGACGGACGTACACGGGGCGCTACAGCGCGGCCCGTGTCATCAGCGGAATCGGTGCCCTGTTCGCGTTGATCGAGGTCATCTACATCCTGCTCAACCTGTTCGCGAACCCGGCAAACGGCTTCTACAAGTTCATCGCCGGCCTGGCTGGCCCATTAGCCCTGTTCTTCCCCCATTTGTTCGCGATATCCAGCCATGTCTGGTATGTCATCGTGACGTACGGCCTGGCGGCGGTGTTCTGGCTGGTCGTGACCGGCATCGTGGCTCGCGTGGTGGCCCGGTGAGGATTCCGGTTACTTGCGCGTAGCGTGCGACTCGCCGCCCGTGCGAAACTCCGGACATGGCCGACCACACCCAGCAGGAGAGTTCGACCCGGCGCACCCCGGCTGCGGTGCGGGCATCCGTGTTGGGTGCCCTGGCCGGCGTGGTGCGCTGGGCCGGCCTCGTCGTCACCGTCATCCTGGTCGTCCGCGTGCTGCTGACGGTGGGCGGCGCCAACCCGCACAACGGCATCACCAGTTTCTTCACCAGCTGGTCCGACCCGCTGGCGTGGGGCTTCAAGGACCTGTTCACCCCGTCGGACGCGAAGCTGCGCGTCCTGGTCAACTACGGCCTGGCGGCCCTGTGCTGGCTGGTGATCAGCTCGATCCTGGCCCGCATCATCCGCCGCTTCACCTGACCGTCCCCGGCAACGACGAAACGGCGCCACCCGCGCGGAGCGGGTGACGCCGTTTCGCTGTAGCTACGTGGTTCAGCCGGCGTTGCGGCGGCGTGCGCTGAAGCGCAGCCAGAAGAGCAGACCGCCACCAGCGATCACCAGGATGCCCGCGATCAGCAGCGGGAACGTGGCGTTCACACCGGTGTACGGCAGCTGGCCACTGCCCGGGGTGGTGGTGGCAGCGGCGACGACGGCCTCAGAGGTCGTCGTGGTGGGCGGCACCGTGGCCGGAACGGAGGTCGGGGGAACCGAGGTGGGGGGCACCGAGGACGGCGGAACGCTGGACGGCGGCACGCTGGTCGGCGTGCCCGTCACGCACGGCGTGACCGTCTTGGAGAAGTCCTCGGACCAACCCTTCTTGAAGTCCGTGTCGTCCCACGCCGTGACGACCACGTGGAAAGTGTTGTCGACGTCCGCGGCGCCGGTGGCCGGGTTCGTGCTGGCGTCGAAGTTGGCCTTGAACGACGTACCGAACTTCGTGGTCGGCAGCAGGGTGATGACCGTGCCGTCGGGCAGCGTGTCGGTCGCGACGACCGTGTTCTTCTTCTTGCCGTGGTCCAGCT
>DASZXM010000689.1:0-8292 GCA_035546415.1 Pseudonocardiaceae bacterium | reverse complement strand
TCGTTCCACGGCGTCAGGGCGAGGACGACACCTCGGGGTTCGGGGACCATCAGGTCGGTCGCCGACCAGCCGCCCAGCAGGCTGCGGCCGCGGTGCAGCGGTCCCAGTTCCGCGTACTGGCGCAGGGTGGCCGCACCGGCGAGCACGCCCGCGACGGCGTCGTCGTGCGGCCGGCCGGTCTGTTCGTGCTGTGCCGCGGCGAGTTCGTCGGCGGCGGCCTGAACGTCGTCGGCGGCGTCCCGGACCGCCACGGCGCGGGTGGCCGGATCGGTTCTGGCCCACGCGGTGCGGGCGGTCCGGGCAGCCGTCACGGCCAGCGTACGGTCGGTGGCCGTCGCGCTGTCGAACGCTACGGCCATGACGGCTCCTCGGCGTGGGCGACGACGAGTTCCCTGATCTCGCACGACGGCGGTTGTGCCAGTGCGGCCAGGATCGCGTCGGCGACGTGCTCGGGCGCGTTGAGCCGGCTGTCGTCGGCGGGCCGGTACCGTTCGTCCCGGTCGTCGAAGAAGTGCGTGCGCATCCCACCGGGGATCAGCAGCGTCACGCCGACCCGGCCGGCCGTTTCGGCCGCGAGTGCCCGGGTGAAGCCGACGACCCCGAACTTGGCCGCACAGTAGGCCGTGGCCTCGGGCACGGCCCGCAGGCCGAGCGTGGACGCCACCGTCACCAACCGGCCGTGTGACCGTTCCAGGTACGGCAGGGCCGCCCGCGCCACCGCGGCCGTGGCCAGCAGGTCCACGGCGACCACCCGTTCCCACTCGACCGGGTCGACGTCCCCGAGCGCGCCGCACCGGTCGATGCCGGCGGCCGTGACCACGGCGTGCAGGTCGCCTGCGCGGTCGGCCAGGTTGCGCACGGCCGCCTCGGCGGCGCGCGTGTCGGCCAGGTCGACGGCCTCGAAGTCGGCCACGTACTGCTTGGCGTCCGCGTCCGGTGGCACCCGGTCGATCACGACGGGCCGGCCACCGGCCTCGTGGACGGCCCGGACGGTGGCGGCGCCCAGCCCGGACGAACCGCCGGTGACCAGCACCGTGCCCAGTGCTGTCCGCATGGTGTTTCCTCCTTCTCAGTCGATGTCGGCCAGGGCCGTCGCCAGGCGGGTCGTGGACCGGCCGGCGTGGTAGGGCACCACGACGGCACTGCCGCCCCAGTCGCGCAGCACGTCTGCTTCGGACAGTGCGTCGACGGAGTAGTCGCCGCCCTTGACCCACAGATCCGGCCGTAGCCGGGCGAGCATCGCCGCCGGTGTGTCGTCGTCGAACGGCACCACGGCGTCGACGCAGCGCAGCGACGCCAGCAACTCGACCCGGTCGGCCTCGTTGTTGATCGGCCGGCCCGGCCCCTTGAGCCGGCGCACCGAACTGTCCGAGTTCACGCACACCACAAGACAGTCGCCCAGTGACGCCGCGGCCTGCAGGGTGCGCAGGTGCCCGGTGTGCAGCAGGTCGAAACAGCCACCCGTCGCCACGACGGTGCCACCGGCCGCGCGGGTGTGGGCGATCACCGCCAGCGCCCCGGCGAGGCCGTCACCCCGCGGTGTCGAACGTTCCCGGTCGATGCCGGACACGCCGCCGTCGGCCAGGAACGCCGCCGCGGTGGCGACCGCGCCGTGCACCGCTTCGTCCACACTGGACCCCCGCATCAGCGCGCACGCGGCCGTCACGGCGAACCGGTCCCCCGCACCGCACGCGTCGACGGCCCGGACCTCGGGCGCCGGCACCGCGACCGGCACTCCCCCGTGGTCGAGCAGTACCCCTCGGGACCCGAGCGTCACGGCGACGGCCCGGCAGTGCCACCGGTCGCGCAGCCGGCGGGCCAGTTCGGCGACGTCGGGCTCGCCGACGACGGCACGCGCCTCCGCGAGGTTCGGCGTGACCAGCCACGCGCCCGGAACCGGGGCCGGGCCACGCGGGTGCGGGTCCCAGACGACCGGGGTGCGCGCCGCGACCTCCGCGAGCACGTGACGCATCCGTTGGTGCGCGGCCATTCCCCGGCCGTAGTCGGCGACCAGCACCGCGTCGGCCGACCGGACGGTGTCGAGCATGTCGTCGGTCACGTCGACAGCGGTCGGCGCCGGGTTCCGGTCCAGCCGGGTCACCGACCTGCCGTTGCTGCGCACCCGTGCCTTGACCGGCGTCGCACCGTCCGAACGGGACCGGACCGTGCGCACACCGGACAGTCCGGCCAACAGCCGCCCGGCGTCCGCGTCGTCGGCCAGCGCCGTGACGAGGGTCACCGGCACGCCGTCGGCGGCGGCCAGGCGGGCCGCGAGCCCGGCGCCACCGGGCCGGACCAGTTCCTGCCGCACGTCGACGACCGGTGCCGGTTCGTCCGGGCACAGCCGGTCCGCGGTGCCGATGAGGTCCACGTCCAACAGTGCGTCCCCCACGACCACCAGCCCCGTCACGAGGCCCTCCGAATGCGGACCGGCGTCGTGTGGTCGGCCAGTGCCTGTTCGAACACGGTGCACACCGCGTGGATCGCGACCAGGTGGGCCTCCTGCACGGACGCGGCCGGGCCGGGCAGGCAGACGGCCTCGTCGACGGCGTCGACGAGCGGATTCGGTGCGGGGCCGGTGATCGCCCAGACGGTCGCGCCCGCGGCGCGCGCGGCCGCCGCGGCCCGCAGCAGGTTCCTGCTACGTCCACTGGTGGACAGCAAAACCACCACGTCCCTGGGCAGCGCGTGCGCGAGGACCTGGCGCGCGAAGACGTCGTCGTAGCCGTAGTCGTTGCCGATCGCGGTCACGCTGGAGGTGTCCGTGTGCAGCGCGATGGCCGAGAACGGCCTGCGGTCCCGGTCGAACCGGCCGACCAGTTCGGCGGTCAGATGCTGTGCCTCGGCGGCCGAACCGCCGTTCCCAGCGGCCAGCAGCCGTTGCCCGGCGCCGAGCCGTTCGGCCAGCACGGTGCCCCAGCGTGCCAAAACGGTGCTCTGCCGGCGCAGGCCCTCCAGTGTCCCGGCCAGTTCGTCGATGTGGTTCGTCGCCGTGTTCTCCAGGTCGGGCATCATGCCTCCCACCGGCTGCGCGGCTCGGTCGTGACCCGCCGGGCCGACCCGGTGATCGCCTTGTCGTACGCGCGGACCGTCTCCGTCGCGACCCTGTCCCACGTGGAGCGGGAGCACGCGCGATCCCGGCCCGCGGCGGACATCGCGACCCGCCGCACCCGGTCCTCCAGCAGCGACCGGGCGGCCACCTGGACCGCCCTGGGCCTACGGGGCGGCACGTGCAGTCCGGTCACGCCGTCCACGACGGTGTCGGTGAGCCCGCCCACCGCACTGGCGACCACCGGCACGCCGCAGGCCATCGCCTCCAACGGCACGATCCCGAACGGCTCGTAGTGCGGGGTGCACAGCACGATGTCGGCCGAGCGCAACAGCGTCGGCATCGCGTCCTGCCCGACCTGCCCGAGCAGCCGGACGCGGTCGGCGACGCCGAACCGCCATGCCACGTCGCGCAACCGGGTCACCTCGGGGTCGGCGGCCTGCTCGCCGGCGGGCATGCCGCCCGCGATCACCAGTTCGGTGTCCGGCAGCCCGCGCAGCGCGGCGATGCCGATGTCGAAACCCTTGCGCGGCACCAGCCTGCCGATCGCCAGCAGCCGGTTCGGTGCCCCCCGGTCGGCTGCCGGGCCACCGGGCCGGAACCGGTCGACGTCCACACCGCACGGCACGACCGACACCTTCGACCGCGGCACGCCGAGCCGGACCAGTTCGAACAGCTCGTCCGTGCACGTCGCGATCACACCGGAGGCCAACCGTCCGATGGTGCGTTCGGCCGCGATCCGCTCGGGCGGGCTGGTGTCGGCGTCACCCTGGTACCGCTTCTTCACCACGCCCAGCGCGTGGAAGGTCTGCACCACCGGCAGTCCCAACTCCCGGCCGGCGCGCACGCTGGCCACCCCGGACATCCAGAAGTGCGCGTGCACGACATCGGGCTGGTCGACGGCCCACTCGCCGACCAGCCAGTCGCCGAACTCCCGCATGTACGGGTACAGCTCGTCCTTGGGCAGGTCGGCGGCCGGCCCGGCCGGCACGTGCACGACCTCGAAGCCGTGGCCGCTGTCCACCCGCTCCTGCTGGCCGGGATCGGTCCGGCGGGTGTAGACGACGACGTCGTGGCCGTGCCGGGCCAACCGGGCGGACAGTTCCGCGACGTGGACGTTCTGCCCGCCCGCGTCGACCCCGCCCAGCGGTGCCAGCGGACTGGCGTGTTCGGACACCATCGCGATTCTCATCGGCAATCTCCCGTCGCATGTCGGCGCGCTGTCCGCTCGATCAGGCGGTCCCACGCGGCAAGGAAACGAGGCAGGCCGTACCTGCCCAGTGCCGCCTCCCTGGCCTGCTTGCCCATGGCAGCGGCCAGGGCCGGCTCGTTGATCAACCGGCGGGCGGCGGAGGTCAGTTCGTCCACGTCGGTGGACAGCACCCCGGCATCCGCCGGAACGGCCATCACCGCTTCGGCGGTCGCCAGACCCACGATCGGCATGCCCAGGTGCATCGCCTCGATCAGGGACAGCCCGAGCGACGTCCACCGCACCGGGTGCAGGTAGAGCCGGCGGCGGGCCAGTGCGTCGTACAGGCGCGCGCTGGGCAGGTCACCGACGGCGCGCAACCGGTCGTCGGACAGGCCGAGGCGGGCCGCGGTCCCGGCCACGCCGATGCCGAAGAGGTCCAGTGCCGTCGTGGTGGCGAAGCGGGGCAACAGGTCGGTGCCCGTCACGCGCCAGCGGCGCAGCGGTTCGTTGACCACCACGGCCGCCCGGGGCAGTTCACCGGTGTAGCGGTAGCCGGGGTCGGGGATGCCGTGCTCGATCACGGTCGTCGGCGTGCTGCCCGCGTCCCACATCAGGTCGTTGAACGGCGTGACGTGCACCACGGTCAGGTCGGCCCGGTCGGCCAGCGGATGGCGGCTGTTCGGGACGTCGGCGCGTGGCGTGTTGTGCTCCACGAAGACGGCCGGCACGTCGCGTCCCGGTTGCCGGCCCAGCCACCGCCCGACCAGTTCGATCTCCTCGACCCGTTGCAGGACAACGAGATCGACGTCCGCGTCGCGGAGGTCGGCGGTCCGGACCTCGCGGGCGGCCGCCGGCCAGTCCCGTCCGGAGCGGCCACCGCTCCCGTCCGGCAGCACGGGCAGCAGGTACTCGTGGCGGCCCTGCACGAACGCGGTCGTCCACGACCCGTGCACGTGGCACACGAGGATGCGCCGCGGCTGGACGGCCGCGTCGCTCGCCGCGAATGTCGCCTGTGGTCCCATGGCCCCTGCTTTGCCACGAGAAGGAGAAGCAAACGCGGTCCGAACAACTACTACTCTGCGTAATCAGCTTTCCGTTACGCCACCAGCATCCGTACAGCGTCGACCAGATTCGGCGCGACCTCCGCTGCCGCGGCGATCTCCGAAACCCTGGTTTCGGCACCGGGAACCAAAACGGACCGGGTTCCGGCGGCGCGGCCGGCCATCGTGTCGGCTGCGATGTCACCGACCATCGCGGCTGCCTCCGGCCGCACCCGTAATTGCCGCAGCGCATCGACGATCATTCCGGGTTTCGGCTTGCGGCAACCGCAGTGATCGCTCTCCGAATGTGGACAGAATCGGACCACGTCGAACGGTCCGGCCAATTCCATCAACCGCGCATTGACCGCGTGCACGTCGGCGATCGTGATCAGGCCCCGCGCGACGCCCGACTGGTTGCTGATCAGCCCGATGCGGATCCGCCGCGCCCGCAAGGCGTCCAGCGCCGGCCGGACACCCGGCAGGAGCCGGACGAGGCGTGGGTCGCCGTTGTAGGGAACGTCCTCGACCAGCGTGCCGTCACGGTCGAACAACACAGCTTCCACGGCCACGGGCCGCCGTGTACCCACTATTTCGCTGAGTACACGTCGGTGGCGGCGGGTATGCGCCGCACATGGCGGTTCTGGTGGCGTTGCGCGCCCTGCGGCTGGGTGATCTCCTCGTTGCCGTGCCCGCGTTGCGGGCCGTGCGGCGGCACTGGCCGCGACACCGGTTCGTGCTGGCCGCCCCGGCGTCGCTGGCGCCGGTCGCCCGGCTGGCCGGCTGCGTCGACGACGTGTGGCCCGTGTCCGGCTTCACGTGGCCGGACGACGCGTTCGACCGTCCCGACGTCGCCGTGAACCTGCACGGCCAGGGACCGGAGAGCAACGCGGCTCTCGACCGGCTGACGCCGCGGCTCCGGGTCGGCCATCAGGGGCACGGCTGGTCCGGCCCCGCATGGCTGGCCGACCAACACGAACGGGAACGCTGGTGTCGGATGCTCGCCTGGCACGGCGTGTCCGCCGACCCGGACGACCTGCACCTGGCGCCACCGCAAATCCCGTCGCCCGCGCCGGGTGCCGCCGTGATCAACGTGGGCGCGTCGCACGGCAGTCGGCGCTGGCCCGTGGCACGGTTCGCCACCGTGGCCAGGGCGCTGGCCGAGGACGGCCACCGCGTCGTCTTCACCGGCACCGCCGACGAACGGCCCAGGGCGGTCCGGACGGCCTCCATGGCCGGCTTGACCTCGGAGGCCGTGCTCGCCGGCCGGACCGGTCTGCTGGAACTGGCCGCCCTCGTCGCGTACGCCGGAATCGTCGTCACCGCGGACACCGGCGTGGCCCACCTGAGCTACGCCTACGGCACACCGTCGGTCGTGCTGTTCGGCCCGGCACCCGCGTGGCAGTGGGGACCGCCAGCGGACGGCCCGCACGCCGCACTGTCCGCGGACCACCTGCGTGTCGGGGACCCCTTCGCCGACACGCCCGATCCCGCCCTGCTCGGTGTCAGCGTCGCCGACGTGCTCGGGGCGGTCGCAACAGTTGGGAGACAACCGTGAACAAGCCGAACCCGATCCAGATGCAGAAGTTCCTGGGCGGCGTCAACTATCCGGCCAGCAAGGACGACCTGGTCGAACACGCCCGGTCGGCGGGCGCCGACGACGCCGTGCTGCGGCACCTGGAGGCCCTGCCGGACCGGACGTTCGACGGTCCGAACGCGGTCAGCCAGGCCTACTCGAATCAAACCTGAGGGACGTGACATGAAGGCAGTGGTATGGCACGGCCCGGGCGACATCGGCCTGGACACCGTGCCCGACCCGAAGATCTCCGACCCCACCGACGCGGTCGTCCGCATCACCCGCAGCGCGATCTGCGGCACCGACCTGCACCTGGTGCGCGGCACGATGCCGGGCATGCGCGACGGCACCGTGCTCGGGCACGAGGCGGTCGGCATCGTCGACCAGGTCGGCTCCGCGGTGCGCGGGTTCTCGCCCGGTGACCGGGTGGTCGTCACGTCGACGATCGGCTGCGGCAACTGCTCGTACTGCCGGGCCGGGTACTACGCGCAGTGCGACAAGGCGAACCCGAACGGCCCGTCCGCCGGCACCTGTTTCTTCGGCGGCCCGGAGAGCACCGGCCCGGTCGACGGCCTGCAGGCGGAGTACGCACGCGTCCCGCACGCCATGGCCACCCTGGTGCGCATCCCCGACCACGTCACCGACGACCAGGCCATCCTGTTGTCCGACATCTTCCCCACCGCCTGGTTCGGCGCGCGGCTGGCCGAGGTGAACACGGGCGACACGGTTCTGGTGCTGGGCGCCGGCGTCGTCGGTCAGTTCGCCGTGGCGTCCGCGAAACGGCAGGGCGCCAGCCGGGTGCTGGTCGTGGACGGCAACCAGACCCGGTTGGTGAAGGCGTTGGAGCAGAACGCGGAGATCATCGACTTCAACTCCGAGGACCCGGTCGCCACGGTGCGGGACCTGACCGACGGCATCGGCGTCGACCGGGTGATCGACGCGGTCGGTGTGGACGCCCAGCGGCCCGCCGAAGGCCCGGCGGCTGCCCAGGCCGAGGAGATGGCCGAGCAGTTCGAACGGGAACGCGCCGGTGTCGCACCGGACGCATCGCCGGACGGTGACACGTGGCAGCCGGGCAACGCGCCGAGCCTGGCCCTGCGCTGGGCGGTGGACGCGGTCGCGAAGGCCGGCACGATCGGCGTGATCGGCGTGTACCCGCCGACATTCGAGAACCTGCCGTTCGGCGTGGCGATGAACAAGAACCTCACCATCAACGCCGGCAACTGCAACCACCGCCGCTACCTGCCCGAGTTGATGGACCTGGTGTCGACGGGTGTCGTCGACCCGACGGCGTTCATCACCCAGCGCGGCGAGCCGGTCTCGGCCATCGAGGCCTACGAACGGTTCGACCGTCGCGAGGACGGGTGGCTGAAGACGGTCCTGGTGGTCGACTGAGCCGGCGCACCGGCCGCGCATCCGGCCGCCGGCCGGTTCGCCG
>DASZXM010000688.1:0-13864 GCA_035546415.1 Pseudonocardiaceae bacterium | reverse complement strand
GCCGACCGCGTTGCCGGTGACCTGCACCGGAGCGGCGTGGTGCACCTCGACGACGTTGCCGCTCGCGGAGTTCGGATCCCATCCGGCGAGCACCGGTCCGGTGTGGCCCGCGGTCTGGTCGCTGTGGTTGACGACGGCGGCGTCGCCGCCCGCCGCGATGGCGTTGCCGGACACGTCGACCGGCACGACCACGTCGGCGCGGCCGCGGTTGCCGCCGACGCCGTGTCCACCCACCGTGGACAGTGGTGGGACGCCTGCGGCCGGCGTGGAGATCCGGCGGGGACCGCCGGCGAGCCCGTCGGTGCCGACGGTGCGGTTCACGCCCGCCGGGCGGACCACGCCCAGCGGCGTGCCGACGGCGTTGTCGTCCACGTGCACGGGAACCGAGACACCGCCGTCGATCGGGGAGGCGGGGCGGTCGGGGTTCACGTTCTCGTTGGCAGAAGCGATGCCCGTGCCGAGCATCAGCAAACCACCGGTCACCAGCGCGGTCTGCAAGCCGCGCTTGGCCCAGGTTTGCATGGTGTCTCCTTCCGTTTTCCCTTGCGGGGCGGGTGGTCGACGCAGTCGGGGATGCCGGCCACCCGGGATCTGGGGTGATCAGGCGAAGGCCGGTCATGCCGGCCTGGTACGCGCGGTGGGGCGGCTTTCAGGTGCACGCCAACGGATCGCGGGCCGATGGGCCTCGCGCACCGCGCGATGTGGTCAGTCGGGGGTGATGCCGGGCTGCCGGCCGGCCGTGACCTGGCCCAGCGGGGCGGTCACCGGCACGACACGGACGACGCCCGGGCACGGCACGGCGAACGTGCCGGTCTGGTCGGCGAAACCGAGTTCGCCGATGCTGGTGGCGCCGATGCCACCGGAGGGTGCCGTGGGCACGCCTGCCGGCGGCCACGGTGTGGGCACGGACGGCCGGGCCGGCACGTGCCGCGGGGCGGACGGGGTGGGACCGGCGGGCGGCCGGACGTCGAACCGCTGCGCCACAACGGAACCGGAGGGAGCCGGCGGAGTGGTGGCGGCTGCCGGGACGGACAGCGCGCGGGTCGACGCGTGGCCGCCCGCCGGGCCGGACTGGCCGGCCGGGGTCGACACGGTCGTCGGTGTCGACGGCAGCGCGGTCAGTGGGGCGACGACCACGGTCCTGTCCACGGGGACGTGGTCGCCGAGCTGGGTCACGGCGCGGCTGAGGGCGCCGGTGACGTCACGAACGCCGTCCGTGCCGCCCAGCGTGGGCAGCGGTGCGGACGCCGGCGGCACAGTGGTCTTGGGTTGCGGCGCAACGGAACCGAGCGCGTCGGAGGTGGAGTGCAGCACCGCGGTGCCGACCGACGGCGGTGGCGTGACGGGCAGCGTGCCGGCCGACGCGGTGGCGGTCGACAGCAACCAGCCGATCACGGTGGCGGCGACAGCTCCGCCGAGGACGAACAGCACGCGGGACAGCAACCGGGGCATCAGGCCCCGTCGAGTCCGCACGGTGTCCACGGTGGAACGCACCTTCCTGACGTCGGCTTGCTGAGACGTTGGAGGAGGTTGCCAGGCGACCCCGGTGTCGCGCAGCAGGGAACGGCCAAGACACCCCGATCGTGTTAACGACACCGGAGGGTGATTGATCGCTACGTTACGTAGTGTCACGATTCCGATAGGTTTGGCGCGTGGCCAGTTCACGATTCATCGAGAGCGACGACGCGACCAACCGGGTGCCGAGGGTGCTCCGCGTCGCCGCTGCCCTGTCCTGGCGGATGATCGTGGTGCTCGTCGCGATCGCCGCGGTCGCGTGGATCGTCGGCTACCTGGCGATCGTGGTCATCCCGGTGGCGATCGCGCTGCTGCTGTCCGCGCTGCTCGCGCCGGCCGTGGCGTTCCTGGTGCAGCGATGGCGTGTGCCGAGGGGACTGGCGACGGCATTGGTGCTGATCGGCGGCCTCGTCGTGGTCGGCGGCGTGTTGACGTTCGTGATCACCGAGTTCTCCAACGGCGTGCCGGCACTGGTGTCGCAGGTGAGCAACTCGCTCAACCAGATCGCCAACTGGCTGGAGACCGGTCCGCTGCACCTGTCCCAGCAGCAGCTGCACGACTTCCTGAACAAGGTGATCAAGTCGCTGGGCGCCGACCAGAGCGCGATCACCAGCGGCGCGCTGACTACAGCGCTGACGGTCACCGAGGTGCTGACGGCGATCCTGCTGACGCTGTTCACGCTGATCTTCTTCCTGCACGACGGCAACAAGATCTGGACGTTCGTGATCCGGGTCGTGCCGGCGGACGTGCGGGACCGGGTCGACGTCGCCGGTCGCCGCGGGTTCGCGTCGCTGGTCAGCTACGTGCGGGCGACCGCCGCGGTGGCCGTCGTCGACGCGGTCGGCATCGGCGTCGGCCTGGCGATCGTGCGGGTGCCGCTGGCCGCGCCGCTGGCCGCGCTGGTGTTCCTGGCCGCGTTCATCCCGATCGTCGGCGCGGTCGTCGCCGGCACCGTCGCCGTCCTGGTCGCACTGGTGGCAAACGGTTTCGTGCCGGCGCTGATCGTGCTGGGCATCGTGATCGCGGTGATGCAGCTGGAGAGCCACGTGCTGCAGCCGCTGCTGCTGGGCCGGGCGGTGCGGCTGCACCCGCTGTCGGTGGTGCTGTCGATCGCGACCGGCATCGAGGTCGGCGGGATCGCGGGCGGGCTGCTCGCCGTGCCGCTGCTGGCGGTGCTGAACTCGGCGATCCGGTCGCTGCTGCACGACCCGCCGATGGCACCGGCCACGGTGGACGCGCTGGAACGCAAGGAGGCGCAGCCGGTCACCGCGGAACCCGAGCCACCGGCGCCGGAAGGGTCGGAGGCACCGACGGACGCGGACATCGACCGCCGCTGACCGCCCGCCCCAGGTGGCCGACACGGAGGCGACACGGCGGCGACACGGCGGCGACACGGCGCCGGTTGGCGGAGCACAGCGGCGGCCGGACAGGGCAGGATGACCCCGTGTCACCCCACACCGGCTCCGACCAGCGCGCCCCGGCCGTCCGCGGTGCGTCGCTGGCCCACGTGACCGGCTGGCCGGTTCCGGAGCAGCCGGCACGGGACCCGCTCACCCCCTGGTGGTGGGCCGCTGTCCTGCTGCGTGTCTTCACCTACTGCTTCGCGGTCGGCGCGACGGCCGTGTACGACGACCAGTACGCCCGGCCGACGCTGGGCTGGGCGGTGATCGCCGGGCTGGGCGCGTGGACGCTGCTGACCGCCTGGTTCTACCTGCGGGAGAACAGCAGGTGGTTCTGGCTGACCGTGGTGGACCTGCTGGTCGGCTGCGCGCTGATGTTCGCTTCGCGGCTGGTGTTCACGCACGACGAACTGGCCGGCGCCGCGCCGATCCCGCTGCTCACCACGGTGTGGGTGAGCGGTGTCGTGGCGGCGGGGGCGATCCGCACCGGCCCGGTGGGCGGCGCGGTCTTCGGCGGCCTGCTGGCGGTGTGCAACTTCGCCACGCACGGCTACGTGGACGTGGACCTGTCCCGGGACGCGGTGCTGCTGGTGGTGGTCGGCCTGGTGATCGGCATGGCGTCGGTGACCGCCCGCCGGTCGGCCGAGCAGCTGGCGCAGGCGCTGCGGTCGGAGGCGGCGACAGCGGAGCGGGAACGGCTGGCCCGGTCCATCCACGACAGCGTGCTGCAGGTGCTGGCCAGGGTGCAGCGGCGGGGCGCGGAGCTGGGCGGCGAGGCGGCGGAGTTGGCCCGGCTGGCCGGTGAGCAGGAGATCGCGCTGCGGGCCCTGGTCGCCGCGGCGCCGCCGGACTCGACGCCGGGCGGGGACGTGGACCTGCGGGCGCTGTTGCAGATCATGGCGACGCCGAAGGTGGACGTGTCGGTGCCCGGCACCCGGGTCGCGCTGCCGGCGGGTCTGGCCGGCGAGCTGGCGGCGGTGGTGAAGGAGACGCTGTCCAACGTGTCCCGGCACGCCGCCGACGCCCACGCGTGGGTGCTGGTCGAGGACCTGGGCAACGATGTCGTGGTGAGTGTCCGCGACGACGGCCCGGGCATCCCGGCCGGTCGGCTGGCGGCCGCCGTGGCCGAGGGCAGGTTGGGGGTGGCGAAGTCCATCCGGGGCCGGATCGACGAACTCGGCGGCACGGCCGACCTGCGGACCGCGCCCGGTGAGGGTGTGGAGTGGGAGTTCCGCGTGCCCAGGGAGCGGTCCCGGCGCGGGCGATCGAAGGTGGACTCGTGACGGGGGGCGGGGACGTGCCGATCTCGGTGATGGTGGTCGACGATCATCCGCTGTGGCGTGACGGTGTGGCCAGGGACCTGGGCGAACGCGGCTTCCGGGTGGCGGCGACGGCGGGTGACATGGAGTCGGCGGTGCGGATCGCCCGCGCGGTGCGCCCGGACGTGGTGTTGATGGACCTCAACCTGGGCTCCGGGTCAGGGGTGGACGCGATCATCGGCATCGTGGCCGAGCTGCCGGCGACGCGCGTGCTGGTGCTGTCCGCGAGCGGCGCGCACGAGGACGTGCTGGAGGCGGTGAAGGCGGGCGCGTCGGGTTACCTGGTGAAGTCGGCGTCGGTGGAGGAGCTGGTCGACGCGGTGACCCGCACGGCAGCGGGCGACGCGGTGTTCACGGCCGGGTTGGCCGGCCTGGTGCTGGGCGAGTTCCGCCGGATGTCGACCGCGCCGGAGGACGGTGTGCGCACGCCGGCGCTGACCGAGCGGGAGACGGACGTGTTGCGGCTGGTGGCCAAGGGGCTGACGGCCCGGCAGATCGCCGACCGCCTGGTGATCTCGCACCGGACGGTGGAGAGCCACGTCCAGTCGACGTTGCGCAAGCTGCAGTTGCACAACCGGGTCGAGCTGGCGCGGTACGCGATCGAGCACGGTCTGGACGGGGACGAGGAGAGCTAGTCCACACCGGTTGTCCACAGAGCTGTGGACAACCCTCGATTCCTGTGGACAGCCAGTGGGCCAGGATGGCCGGCATGTCGAGTGACGTGTGGGTCTCGGTGACCTCGCTGGGTGGTGTGGTGGTCGGCGGATTGCTGTCGTTCCTGGTGCAGGCGCGGACGCAGCGGGCGGCGGCGCGGGCCGACGAGCGCCGGCAGCGGGCGGCGCTGGCCGAGGCCAGGCGCACCGAGCGGATCGCACGGCTGGAGCGGTTCGTCGAGCTGACGGCGCAGGCCGAGCGCGGCGCGTTCGACCGGCCGGAGACGGATCTGCGCGGGCCCGAGGCGGCGGAGTGGCGGGCACGGACCGAGCCGGTGATGAACCAGCTGTGGGTGGCGGAGCGGATGATCCGGCTGCAGTTCTCCCGGCCGGTGCACGACGCGGCCCGGGTGTACTTCCTGGACCTGAACCGGGCGGTGTGGCAGGGGCTGGCCGGCGGGAGCGCGCGGGACTTCCTGGACGGCACCGGCCACCGGGAGGCGTTCCTCGACGCGGCGCGGGCGGAGATCGACCGGATCGCGCAGTAACGACCGTGATTCACCCAATCGATACCACGGCAACTAAGAGGTTTTGCTAGCGTGATATCCATGTCCGGTGAACGCGCCGCTCGACGGCGACCGGCGGGGAGGGTGGCCACGGACGATCTCCGGGCTTCCGATGCCGAACGCGACCACGTCATCGACCTGCTGCAGCGAGCCGTCGGCCAGGGGATGTTGGACCTGGACGAGTTCAGCGAGCGCACCGACGCCGTGCTGTCGGCGAGCACCCGCTCCGAGGTCAACGCCGTGCTGCTGGACCTCCCCGACCTGGTGCCCGACGAACCACGGACCACGAAGACGGACGTGCTGGTGTTGCGCAGCATGCTGTCCGAGGTCACCCGATCCGGGCGCTGGCACGTGCCGACCCGGGTGCTGATCACCAGCCGGCTCGGGGTGACCCGGCTGGACTTCACGCAGGCGGTCCTGGCCGGCCCGCACGTCGCGATCGAGCTGGCGATCACCGGCGGGGTGGTGGAACTGCGCATCCCGCGGCGGGCGACGGCGCTGACCGCCAACGTCCGGGTGACCGGCGGCCGGGTGGTGGACCGCCGCACGCCGCCGGAGCACCGCCTGACCGAACCGAGGTTCGTCCTCGGTGGCCGGGTGCTGGCCGGCGAGGTGCGGATCGTCCGCCCGTCCCTGTTCGGCTTCGTGCGGCGGGCCCTGGCGCGCCAGCGGCGCGGGAGGGCCCGGAGCGAAGCGACCCGCTCTTAGTCCAGACCGAGCGCGGCGCGTGCGTCGAGCCGGGCGGCCGCCGCCGTGCCGGCCGCCGCGGCGATCCGCCCGGCCGTCTGGCAGACGTCCAGGCTCACCGCGGCCAACTGGGCGCCGACGCGGGTCACGGCGGGCGCGTTCATCGACAGGCTGGTCACGCCGAGCCCGACCAGCACACAGGCCAGCAGCGGGTCGGCCGCCGCCTCGCCGCACACGCCTGCCGGTTTGCCGGTGGCCGCCGCCGCCTCGCCGACCTGGCCGATCAGCCGCAGCAGCGCGGGCTGCCACGGGTCGTTCAGCGCGGCGACCGCGCCGACCTGCCGGTCCGCGGCGAACGTGTACTGCGCCAGATCGTTGGTGCCCAGGCTGACGAAGTCGGTGACGGCGAAGATCTCCCGGGCGGTCAGCGCGGCGGCCGGGATCTCGATCATCACGCCGGCCCGCTGGATGCCCGCGGCCCGTGCCCGTTCCACGAACCACGCGGCCTCGTCGGCGGTGGCCACCATCGGCGCCATCACCGACACGTCCGCGCCGCTGTCCGACGCGGCACCGGCGATCGCCGCCAGCTGCCGGTCCAGCAGTCCGACGTTGTCCAGGGCCACCCGCAGCCCGCGCACGCCCAGTGCCGGATTCGGTTCGGGCTCCGGGTCGAGGAAGGCCAGCGGCTTGTCCGCGCCCGCGTCCAGCGTCCGCACGACGACGGGTTTGCCGGCGAACGGCGCCAGCACGGCCGCGTAGGCGGCGCGCTGCTCGGCCTCGGTGGGCTCGGTGGTCGCGGCCAGATAGCAGAACTCGGTGCGGAACAGGCCGACGCCCTCGGCGCCGGCATCCGCGCCCGCCTTGGCGTCCTCCGGGCTGCCCACGTTGGCGAGCACCTTCACCCGGAACCCGTCGGCCGTCCGGCCCTCGCCGTCCCAGTCGGTCGGCCCGGTGACGACCGCGTGCCGCACGGTGACGTCGGCGGCGGCCACCTCGACGACACCGGTGTCCCCGTCCACGACCAGGCCGCCGGCATCCTGGGCCAGGATGCCGCGGCACGCCACGACCGCCGGGATGCCCAGCGAGCGTGCCAGGATGGCCGTGTGGCTGGTCGGGCCGCCCTCCTCGGTGACCAGCGCGAGCACCATGGCCGGGTCGAGGCCGGCCGTGTCGGCGGGTGCGAGGTCGCGGGCGACCAGCACGCTGGGCCTGGTCAGCTCGGGCACGCCGGGCGGCGCGACGCCGGTCAGTTCGGCGATCAGCCGGCCGGCCACGTCGTGGATGTCGCGCACCCGCTCGGCCAGGTAGCCGCCCGCGGCGGCGAGCATGTCCGCGAACGACCCGGCGGCCTCGAACACCGCGCGCGGGGCCGGCATGCCCTTGTCCCTGACGAGCTGTTCGGCCTGGCTGACCAGTGACGGGTCGGCGGCCATCGCCGCTGTCGTCTCCAGCACCGCCTTGGCGTCACCCTCGACCGCCGCGGCCGCGGCCTCCAGCCGGCCCGCCACGACGGCCGCTGCCGGCGCGATCCGGGCGGCCTCGGCGGCCGCGTCGAGCGGGGCGGGGCCGGTGGCCGGTTCGGGCAGCGGGTCGGCGACCCGGACCACGGGGCCGGACGCACGGCCGGGACTGACGCCGACGCCGTTCAGTGTGGTGTTCGACATGGTCTAGACCATACCTCCTCGGGTCGGCACACAGACCGATCGTGGAGCGTTCAGGCGGCTTCGCGCAAGGCGTCCTGGATCTGGTCCACCGAGGGATTGACCAGCCACACGTCACCGACGTTGATGGTCGGCACCGTCTCGTTGCCGTTGGCGACCGCGCGCACGGCGGCGGCGGCCTCCGGGTCCTGCCAGATGTCCCGCTCGCGATAGTCGAGGCCGGCGGCGGCCAGGTCGGCACGCAGCATCGTGCAGAACGGGCAGCCGGGGCGGGCGTACATGACGATCTCACTGTCGGCCATGCCTCCAGTGTGCGCCAACCGACGAATCAACCCGGGTTCCACCCGGGGACTGATCCGATTCGTATCGGGGACGCGGATCGTGACCGGCATGAACGACATCACCAGTATCGGCGTCGGCGTGCTGGTCCTGCTGTTCGTCCTGTTCCGCCAGCTGCAGAAGCGGTCGGTGCGGGAGGACAGCAGGCCGGTGTTCCTGCTCATCCTGTTCGTGCTGGGCGTCTACACGCTCGGCTCGTTCGTGCACGCCCACCCGGTGAACACGACCGGCGTCCTGATGCTGCTCGCCAGCCTGGTCGCGGCCGCCGTGTTCGGCGTGCTGCGCGCCTACACCGTCCGGCTGTGGCGGGAGAACGGCACGCTGTTCCGGCAGGGCAACCCGCTGACCGCGCTGCTGTGGCTAGTCGCGATCGGCGTGCACTTCGGGGCCGACGTGCTCATCGATCACAGCGGATCGGCCAAGGGCCTCTCGTCCGCGGCGATCACCCTCTACATCGCCGTGTCGTTCGGCGTGCAGTGGATCGTCGTCCGGTCCCGCGCCCGTGCCGTGGCCGCCGTGGCCGCGTGATCTCGCCCACGTCGGTGCCCACCACGCCGCGTCGCCCAGCAGGCGCAGCACGGCGGGCACCAGCAGCAGCCGCACGACCGTGGCGTCCAGCACCAGCGCGACGATCATGCCGACGCCCAGGAACCGCATGGTCTGTAGCTGGGACAGCCCGAACGCCCCGGTGACCACGATCAGCAGGACCGCCGCGGAGCTGATCATCCGGCCGGTGCGCACCAGCCCGGTACTGATCGACTCGCGACTGCTCAGCCCGGCGGCGCGTGCCTCGACCATGCGGGACAGCAGGAACGTCTCGTAGTCGGTGGACAGGCCGAACACGACCGCGCCGATCAGCACGACCATGCCGGGCTGCACGGGTTCCGGTGTCACGTTCAGCAGTCCGGCTCCGTGGCCGAGTTGGAAGACGGCGACCAGCACACCGAACGACGCGCCGAGGCTCAGCGCGCTCATCACGACGGCTTTGAGCGGCAGCAGCACCGAGCGGAACGCCAGGAACATCAGCACGAACGTGGCCGCGACGAGGATGCCGATCATCAGCGGCACCCGGTCCACGACGGACCGGACGCTGTCCACGACGGTGGCGGAGAACCCGCCGACCAGGACCTGCGTGTGCGGCGGCGGTGGCAGCGCCCGCAGGTCGCGGACCGCGTTCTCGGCCGTGTCGCCGAGCGGGTCGCCGGACAGCGTCGCGGTCAGCAGTGTCACGCCGTCCTTGCTGCCGCCGGCCAGGACGTGCTCGACGCCGGGCACCTTGGTGGCGCTGACCAGGTACGCCCGCATCCGCGCCGGGTCGGTGTCGCCGCGCACCAGGATCTGCGCGGACTTGTTCCCGCTGGCCGGGAAGTAGTCGGCGATCGTCTCGACCGCGGCCCGCGCCGGGTCGCCGGGCGGCAACTGTTTCTCGTCGGCCGCACCGAACTTCACCGACAGGAACGGCGCGCCGAGCAACAGCAGCACGGCGACGATCGGCACGGCGAACACCACCGGCCGGCGCAGCACGCCCCCGGCCAGCCTGCGCAGCCAGGCCGGTTCGCGCCGCGCGGAACGCCGCCACGGCACGGAGAACGTGTCCACGCGGTGCCCGAGCACCCCGAGGACGGCGGGCAGCAGCGTCACCGACACGACGGCCGCGATCGCCACCGCCGACATGCCGCCGTAGGCCAGCGAGCGCAGGAAGTCGATGGGGAACACCAGCAGGCCGGCCAGCGCGATCACCAGCAGGGTCGCGGAGAACGCGACGGTGCGGCCGGACGTGGCCACGGTTCGCCGCACGGCCGACGCGACGTCGCTGCCGCCCGCCAGCTCCTCCCGGAACCGGCCGACCGTGAACAGGCCGTAGTCGATGGCCAGGCCGAGGCCGAGCAGGGTCACGACGTTCGGTGCGAAGCTGTTCACGCTGACGCCCAGCGAGATCAGCCGCAGCACGCCCAGCGACCCGAGGATCGCCAGCAGGCCGACCAGGACCGGGAGCGCGGCGGCGACGACGCTGCCGAAGATCACCACCAGCAGGATCAGCGTGACCGGCAGCGACACGGCCTCGGCCATGGTGAGGTCGGACTTGGACCGGTCGCCGATCGCGATCTGGGTGGGGACCTGCCCGCCGACGGCGTCGGTCAGGCCGGGTACGGCCAGCCGGTCGGCGATCCGCTGGTAGGCGGCGCGCTGCTGGCCGGCCGCGTCGCTGTCCGCGGCCAGGGAGATGGTGACCAGAGCGTGCCGGTGGTCGGGCGTGACCAGTTGCGGCGATCGAGTGTCCCAGTACGAGGTGACGGACTTGACGGCGTCGCGCGGCAGTCCGTGCAGCACGGCCGTGGCTGCCCGCGCGGACTGGTCGACGGTGTGTCCGGGGGCGGCGCCGTAGACGATGACAACGTCGCCCGCCCGGTTGCCGAACGTGGCGTCCGCGAGGTTGCCGGCCTGTGTGGACTCGCTGTGCGGATCGGTGTAGCCACCCTGGCTGAGCTTGGCGAACACACCCGAACCCCACGCGCCACCAAGCACGGTGACGGCGAGCACGACCGCGATCACCAGCCAGCGTCTGCGCATGACCACGGTGCCCCACGTCTCGAACACGGCCCGTCCCCTCGCCTGGTGGTGCACTCTTGTGCTGACGGCAGCAACCGACACGACCGAGTAAACACCGTTTACCAAGCATCCGGGGTGAGTTATGACAGAGGCCACACGGCGTGATCGCAGCCGCGTCGACACCGACCGGCAGATCCGGACGGTGGCCCGCACGCTCCTGGTCGACCGGGGCGCCCAGGGTGTGACGCTGCGCGCGATCGCCCGCGAGATGGGCATCACCGCGCCCGCCCTGTACCGCTACTACGACTCGTTCGAGGACCTGATCCGGCAGGTCTGCGCGGACATCTGCGTCGACCTCGCCGACGAACTGGCCACCGACCTGGCACGCATCCCCGAGGAGGACACGACCGGCCGGGTGTTCGCCGTGTGCCGCGGCTTCCGGTCCTGGGCCGTGCGGCACCCGCGCGAGTTCTCCCTGGTGTTCGCCACGCCGAACGACGTGGCGAAGGAGGCGAAACAGGCCAACGACCCGTTCGGCCGCATCTTCCTCGGCGTCGCGGGCCGGGTGCTGGCCACCCGCACACTGACCGTGCCCGACGACGACGAGGTGCCCGTGCACCTGCGGGCCGACCTGACCGAGTTCCGCAAGCTGCTGTTCGCGACCCTCACCGAGACCGGCATCGACCTGCCCGAGCACCTGTTCTCACTCGGTGCCGCGTACACGATGCTGCGGTTCTGGGTGCGGCTCTACGGTCAGGTCGCCCTGGAGGTGTTCGGCCGGTTCCCGTACCCGGTGTCCGACCCCGAGGCGCTGTTCGAGGCGATGATCGTCGAGCTGACCACCGAGGTCGGGCTCACACCACCACGTTGACCAGCCGGCCGGGCACCACGACGACCTTCTTCGGCGCCGCGCCGCCGGTCAGCTCCACGATCTTCTCGTCGGCCAGCGCCGCGTCCCGCACCGCGTCCCGGTCGGCGTCGGCGGGCACCGTGACCCGCGACCGGACCTTGCCGTTGACCTGGATCGGGTACTCCACCGAATCCTCGACCAGGTAACGCTCGTCGGCCACCGGGAACGGGCCGTGCGCCAGGGACTCGGTGTGCCCCAGGCGGAACCACAGCTCGTCGGCGATGTGCGGGGCCAGCGGTGCCAGCATCTGCACCAGCGCCTCGGCCAGCACCCGTGGCGGACCGCCCGCCGAGTACGTCTTGGTGACGTGGTTGTTCAGCTCGATCAGCTTCGCGCCCGCGGTGTTGAACCGCATTCCCGCGTAGTCGGAGTGCACACCGGCGATCGTGCGGTGCAGCGCCTTCAGGTCCTCGTCGGTCGGCGCCGCGTCGGACACCCGCGTCCGCCCGGACTCCTCGTCGACCACGATCCGCCACATCCGCTGCAGGAACCGGTGCGCGCCGACGACGTCCTTGGTCGCCCACGGCCGGGACACGTCCAGCGGGCCCATGGACATCTCGTACACCCGCAGGGTGTCCGCGCCGTACCGCTCGCACATCTCGTCCGGCGACACGGAGTTGCGCAGGCTCTTGCCCATCTTCCCGTACTCGCGGTTGACCCGCTTGCCCTGGTACAGGTACACCGGACCGTCCGGAGTGGACTCCTCGGTGACGTCCTCGGCGGGCACGTACACGCCGCGCTCGTCGGTGTAGGCGAACGCCTGGATGTAGCCCTGGTTGAACAGGCGCCGGTACGGCTCGGCCGAGGTCACCTCGCCCAAGTCGAACAGGACCTTGTGCCAGAACCGGGAGTACAGCAGGTGCAGCACGGCATGCTCGATGCCGCCGACGTACAGGTCCACACCACCGGGGTCGGTCGCGCCGTGCTCGGCGGGGCGCGGGCCCATCCAGTAGCGCTCGTTGTCCGGGTCGCAGAACGCCTTGTCGTTCGCCGGGTCCACGTAGCGCAGCTGGTACCAGCAGGAACCGGCCCACTGCGGCATCACGTTGGCGTCCCGCCGGTACGTCTTCAGGCCGTCGCCCAGGTCCAGTTCGACGTCGACCCAGTCGGCCGCCTTCGCCAGCGGCGGCGACGGCTCGGAGTTCGCGTCGTCCGGGTCGAACGTGGTGGGCGAGTAGTCGTCCACGTCGGGCAGTTCGACGGGCAGGTCGTCGGCGGGCAGCGGGATCGGCAGGCCGGTCTCGTCGTAGACGATCGGGAACGGCTCACCCCAGTAGCGCTGCCTGGCGAACAGCCAGTCGCGCAGCTTGTACTGCACCGTGCCCTCGCCGTGGCCGTGCTCCTCCAGCCACGCGATGATCGTCTTCTTGGCCTCGTCGACGTTCATCCCGTCCAGGAAGCCGGAGTTGACCGCGGGCCCCTCACCGGTGAACGCCTCGCCGTCGAAGCCCTCGGTGGGCCGCACGGTGCGGATGATCGGCAGGCCGAACTTGACGGCGAAGTCCCAGTCGCGCTGGTCCTGGCCGGGCACGGCCATGATCGCGCCGGTGCCGTAGCCGGTCAGCACGTAGTCCGCGACGAACACCGGGATCCGCGCGCCGTTGACCGGGTTCACGCCGAACGTGCCGGTGAAGACACCGGTCTTGTCCTTGTTCTCCTGCCGGTCCAGCTCGGACTTGCGACTGGTGGCCAGCCGGTAGGCGGCGATCGCCTCGGCCGGTGTGGCCGCACCGCCGGTCCAGCGCTCGTCGGTGCCCTCCGGCCAGGCGTCCGCGGTGACCTGGTCGACCAGCGTGTGCTCCGGCGCCAGTACCAGATAGGTCGCACCGAACACGGTGTCCGGACGGGTGGTGAACACCTCGATGCCCGTGTCACCCGCGGCGAACCGGATGCGGGCGCCCTGCGAGCGGCCGATCCAGTTGCGCTGCAGCGTCTTTACGCGCTCCGGCCAGTCGATCAGCTCCAGATCGCGGACGAGCCGATCGGCATAGGCGGTGATGCGCATCATCCACTGCGGCAGCGGCTTGCGGAACACCGGGAAGTTGCCGCGCTCGCTGCGGCCGTCCGCGGTGACCTCCTCGTTCGCCAGCACCGTGCCGAGGCCCGGGCACCAGTTCACGGGCGCGTACGCCTCGTACGCGAGGCGGTAGCCGTCGACGAGGCGGCGCTGCTCGAGCGGGCCGAGGTCGTCGAACGGGATGCCCTCGGGCGTGGGGAACCGGCCGGCCCGCAGGTCCTGGACGAGGTTCGCGATCGGGCGGGCC
>DASZXM010000687.1:0-3210 GCA_035546415.1 Pseudonocardiaceae bacterium | reverse complement strand
GGCCCCGGCCGGTGGCGACACTGGCCACGCCGGTGACGGCGCCCGCCGGACGCCGGCAGTACCGGCGTGGCCACTACGAGCCGGGCACCGGCAGCGTCGAACCGGTCGGCGGACCGGGGTCCCACCTGCTCGGGTCGTTCGCGGTGGCCAACTGCCTGTTCGTGGTGCCCGAGGAGGCGGACTCGCTGCCGGCCGGCAGCGAGGTGGAGGTCATCGACCTGGACTCGCTGACGAGCTGACCTGCGCCGATCACCGTCCGCAGGCGATCACGCACGGTACGCCATTGATCACGTGCTGTGAGCAGAATTACACTGAGCGCGAGCGGGACGGCCGGCAGAGGCACGCGCCGTCGGGGGGCGCGTGGGTCTGCCGGCCGCCCCGCTCCACCCCGGTCATGACGCTCGGTCATGGCGTAGCGTGGCGCCGTTCGCGTCGCTTTCCGAATGGACTGACCGCATCCTCATGAACGCCGATCGACGTTCCGACATCCAGTCGTCGCACCTGCTCGAACTCGTTCGACAGACGGTGCCGCCCATGCATCCGGCCGGCCGCCCGTTCGTCATCGCAGGCGCCGTGGCCACGATCCTGCTGCGCAGGCTCTGGCGCCCGCTCGGCCTGCCGATGGGCCTGCTCACCGGCTGGTGCGCCTGGTTCTTCCGGGAGCCGCGCCGGGTCACACCGCGGCGCCCCGGGGTCGTGGTGGCGCCGGCCGACGGCACGGTGTCCCAGGTCGTCCGGGCCGTACCACCGGTCGAACTGGGCCTGGGTGCCGAGCCGATGCTGCGGATCAGCGTCTTCCTGTCCGTGTTCGACGTGCACGTCCAGCGGCTTCCGGTGGACGGCGAGATCCGGCGGATCAGCTACCGGCCGGGCAAGTTCCTGTCCGCCGACCTGGACAAGGCCAGCGAGGACAACGAGCGCAACAGCATGCTGCTGCGCACCACCGACGGCCGCGACGTCGTCGTCGTGCAGATCGCCGGCCTCGTCGCGCGGCGCATCGTCTGCTCCGTCGCCGAAGGGGACAAGGCGGTCGCCGGCGTCACGTACGGCCTAATCCGGTTCGGCTCCCGAGTGGACACCTACGTGCCGCCGGGTGGGCGGGTGCTGGTCGAGTCCGGCCAGCACACCATCGGCGGTGAGACCGTGCTCGTCGAATGGGGCGGTGACGACGGTGCCCGCTAGGCCGCCCACGGTCCGGGTCCTGCCCAACGCGATCACCGTGCTGGCCCTGTGTTCGGGCCTGTCGGCGGTGCAGTTCGCGCTGAACGGCTACTACGAGCTGGCGATCGCCGCGATCGGCCTGGCCGCGGTGTTCGACAGCCTGGACGGCCGGATCGCCCGGCTGCTGGACGCGACCAGCAAGATGGGCGCGGAACTGGACTCGCTGTCCGACGCGATCGCGTTCGGCGTCTCCCCCGCGCTGGTGCTGTTCGTGTGGCGCCTGCACGAGTACCGGGCCGGCTGGGTGGTCGCGCTGATCTTCGCGGTGTGCATGATCCTGCGCCTGGCGCGCTTCAACACGCTGCTCGACGACACCGAACAACCGCCGTACAGCAAGGAGTTCTTCACCGGCGTGCCCGCGCCGGCCGGCGGCCTGCTGGCCATGCTCCCGCTGGCGATGTCCATGCAGGTCGGCAACGGCTGGTGGGCCGGCAGGATCGTCGTCACGGTCTGGACGGTCGCGGTGGCGGCGCTGCTGATCAGCCGCATCCCGACGCTGTCCGCGAAGACGATCAAGGTCCCGGCGAAGGCGGTGGCGCCGCTGCTGGTCGCGGTCGGCCTGCTCGCCGCGGCGCTGATCACGTTCCCGCTGGGCACGCTCGTCGCCGCGATGGTCGTGTACCTGCTGCACATCCCGCTCGCGGTCCGCCGCTACCACTGGCTGGCCCGGCACCCGGAGGCGTGGGCGGCGAAACCGAGGGAACGGCGGGCGATCCGCCGTGCCGGCACCGCCCGCCGTCTCGGCCTGCGCCCGCCGCTGCGCCGGGTCGCCGGCGTCGCCCGCCGCGCCGTGGGCAGGCCCCGGCGCGAGGACGTGCCGACGGCGCCGTTCTCGGTGCCGAACGAGCCGGTGTTGCCCCCCGTGCTCGGCTCGCCGATGCCCCCGGCACCGCAGGTGCTGCCGCGGCGCGGCTGGCGCCGGGTCGGCCTGCGCCGGGTCGGGCTGCGGCGCGTCGGCCAGACCCGGCCCGGGGACGGCGAGCGCCGCGGCTGACTCCCGCCGCCCGGGCCCGGTTCTCACTAGGCTGATGGCGTGTCGTCGCCGCAGATCACGTTGACCGCCCGGCTGTCGCCGTCCGCGCTGGACACCCGCCGGGGCGTCGTCCGGCTGCATCCGGAGGTGCTGGACGCGTTGGGGCTGCGGGCCTGGGACGCCGTGCGGCTGACCGGTGCCCGGGTCAGCTCCGCCCTGGCCGCCGCCGCGGACGGCAACTCCGCGCCCGGCGTGGTGCTGGTGGACGACGTGACCATGTCCAACGTCGGCGTCACCGACGGCGCCGAACTCGTCGTGGCACCGGTCGAGGTGGCCGCGGCGCGCACCGTCACCGTGTCCGGGTCGCGGCTGGCCAGGGCCACCGTGACACCGGAGACCGTGCGGCTGGCGCTGATCGGCAAGGTCATCACCACCGGGGACGCCGTGTCACTGCTGCCGCAGGACCTCGCACCGGTGCCCGGTTCGGACGTGACCGCCGTGCGCAGGCTGCTGTCCACGGCGATCGGCATGACCTGGACCACCGAGCTGATCACGATCAGCACCACCGAGCCGGCCGGGCCGGTCGCCGTGCGGCCGTCCACCGTGGTCGAGTGGCGGGACGGCGCCACGGGACAGCAACAGCCGCGGCAGGCGGAGGAGACCGCGGAGCCGGAGCCCGCCGTCGAACTGCCCGAACCGGAACCGGCCGCCGTGCCGCCGGTGGCGGACCTGGTCGGCGCCGACGACGCGGTGCGCAGGCTCACCGAGTGGTTCGAGCTGACGTTCCGCCAGCCGGACCTGTTGCGCAGGCTGGGTTCGACGCCCCGGCTGGCCGCGCTGGTCAGCGGGCCGGAAGGGGTCGGCAAGACGACGCTGGTGCGCGCGGTCACCGCCTCCGTCGGGGCGACGCTGGTGGAGCTGGCGGCCCCTGGGGTGAGCGCCCTGGAGGCGAACGCCGCCGCCGCCCGGCTGCGTGCCGCCGTGGACGAGGCCGTCGCCGCGACCCGGGACGGCTC
>DASZXM010000686.1:0-2176 GCA_035546415.1 Pseudonocardiaceae bacterium | reverse complement strand
AGCACCACAGCGAGGCCGTGCCCGGCGCGCTGCCGGTCGGCCGCAACTCCCCGCAGCGCGCACCGCTGGGCCTGTACGCCGAGCAGCACAGCGCCACCGCGTTCACCGAGCCGCGCGCCCGCAACCGGCGCAGCTGGGTGTACCGGATCCGGCCGTCGGCCGCGCACCCGCCGTTCCGTCCCATCGGTGACGGCCGGCTGCGCAGCGCACCCGTCCTGGACGGCGTCGCCGACCCGAACCGGCTGCGCTGGGACCCGCTGCCGCTGCCCACCACCCCCACCGACTTCGTCGACGGCCTGTACACCATGGGCGCCAACGGAAACGTCCTGCAGCGCAGCGGCATCGGCATCCATCTGTACGCCGCCAACCGGTCCATGGTGGACAGGTACTTCGTCGACGCCGACGGCGAACTGCTGCTGGTGCCCGAACTCGGCGGGCTGCTGCTGCACACCGAGTACGGCCGCATCCGGGTCGATCCGGGCGAGATCGCCGTCGTCGGGCGTGCCGTGCGGTTCCGCGTCGAACTGCTCGGTGACCAGGCGCGCGGCTACGTGTGCGAGAACTACGGGCAGGCGTTCGAACTGCCCGAACTCGGCCCGATCGGCGCCAACGGCCTGGCCAACGCGCGGGACTTCCAGTACCCGGTGGCCGCGTTCGAGGACCGCGAGGACACCGTGCAGGTGGTGCAGAAGTTCGGCGGCCGGCTGTGGGCGGCCGACTACGACCACTCGCCGCTGGACGTCGTCGCGTGGCACGGCAGCCACGCCGCCTACAAGTACGACACGGCCCGGTTCAACGTGATGGGCACGGTCAGCTACGACCACCCGGACCCGTCCATCTACACCGTGCTCACGTCGCCGACCGACACGCCCGGGCTGGCCAACGCCGACTTCGTGATCTTCGCGCCGCGCTGGCTCGTCGGCGAGGACACGTTCCGGCCGCCGTGGTACCACCGCAACGTCATGAGCGAGTTCATGGGCCTGGTGCACGGGGTGTACGACGCGAAGGTGGAGGGGTTCGTGCCCGGTGGCGCGAGCCTGCACAACATGTGGTCCGCCCACGGTCCGGACGCCGAGACGTACGCGAAGGCCAGCACGGCGGAACTGGCGCCGCAGAAGGTCACCGACACCCTGGCGTTCATGTTCGAGACGCGGTGGCCGATCGTGACGACCGACTTCGCGCGGTCCGCCGACCATGTGCAGGCCGGCTACGACGGCGTGTGGCAGGGCATCCGCCGGGAGTTCCACGCGTGACCCTGGTGCCGGGGGCACTGGAGCTGAACCGGAAACTGCCGCTGTGGTACCAGGTGGCGCAGCACCTGCGCACCACGATCCTGAGCCGCACGCCGGACGCCCCACTGCGGCTGCCCACCGAGGACGACCTCGCCGCCCACTACCAGGTGAGCGTCGTGACGCTGCGGCAGGCACTGAAGGCGTTGGAGGACGAGGGGATCATCGAGCGGCTGCGCCGGCACGGCACGTTCATCAAACCGGCCGCCGCGCCCAGCAGGCCGCTGACACTGCGCGGCTCGGTGGACGCCGTCGTCGCACAGCAGGCGGCCCAGGAGGTCCAGGTGCTGCGCCGGGAGACCGTGCCGGTACCGGAGGCGGTCGCACCACATTTCACCGACGTCACCGAGGTGGTGTTCGTCCGGCGGCTGCGACTGCAGGACGGTGAACCGGTCAGCTGCGCGGACAACTGGATCCGGCAGGCACACGCGGCGCTGATCGACGACGACGTCCTGGCCACCGCGCCGATGACGCAGGCGTTGCGCGACCGGGCCGGCGTGCGCGCGGCGCGGATCGACAACGACGTCCAAGCCCGTCTGGCCACCCCGGAACTGGTCGACCTGCTCGGGATCGGCCTGCTCAGCCCGATCCTGCTGTGCACGGCCGTCACGTACGACCACGACGGCCGCGTGGTGGACACCGCCCGCATCCACTACCGCGGTGACCGCTTCACGTACTCGGTGACCCTCAACGCGGAGTGAGCGCTGGCGACGACGGCATCCGCGGTCACGGCCAGCGCGGGTGAGTGCAGCTTCCACTGCTGCCAGAACAGGGGAACGTCGATGTGCCGGTGCGGGTCGAGCACCGTGAGCCGCCCGGCGGCCACGTGCGCGGCGGCCTGTGCCTCGGGCACCATCCCCCAGCCCAACCCGGCCACCACGGCGTCG
>DASZXM010000685.1:0-11463 GCA_035546415.1 Pseudonocardiaceae bacterium | reverse complement strand
GTCAGCGCACCGGAGCCCGCGCCCGCCTCCAGCACCCGGGCACCGGGGAAGATGTCGCCCCACATCACGATCTGCGCGGCGTCCTTCGGGTAGATCACCTGCGCGCCGCGCGGCATGGACAGGACGTAGTCGGGCAGCAGTGGCCGCAGCGCCAGGTAGGACGTGCCGCCCGCGGACGTGACGACGGAACCCTCGGGCAGGCCGATCAGCTTGTCGTGCTCCAGCGCTCCCCGATGGGTGTGATACGTCCGGCCGGACTCGAGGACGATCGTGTAGTGCCGGCCTTTCGGATCGGTCAACTGCACCCGGTCGCCTGCCCGGAACGGGCCGCTGGCGCTGGTCAAGCCGGTGAACCTCCGTGTCGCGCGAACGTGCTGGAGGTGAATGGTCGCAGAGCGGCCGGTCAGCCCGTGCGCCGGGCCGCCAGCGCGGCCTTGAGGTCCTCGCGGCGCAGCACGCCGGACGGTTTGCCGTCGTCGTTCACGACGAGGAACTGCCATGCGGCCGTCTCCCGGACGCGGTCGATGATGTCCTCGCCGGACTCGGAGTCGAACAGCACGGTGTCCGGCCGGATCGGCTGGGCGGCCTCCTGCGCGGGCGCCATCGGCGAGAAGCCGGCCAACTGCTGGGCGGTGGCCTCGTCCAGCAGGCCGACGGCCATCCCGTCGGCGCGGACGAGCACGACACCGCGGCCGGCGGCGGCGTACAGCGCGTCGCCGACGGGGCTCTCGGCGGGCAGTTGCAGCACCGGCCGGGTGATCTCGCCCAGCGTCATGCCCTCCGGCCAGCTGTGCCGCTGCTCGGCCGCGAGTTCCCCGCTGGCGCCGACGACGACGAACCACGCGGTGAGCACGCACACGGCCAGCCGCAGCCACTCGTCGGCGGTGCCGGCGACCAGCCCGGACAGCGCCCACACGATCAGTCCGACGGCGACGGCCGCGCCACCGACGACGGCGGCCCGGGTGCCGAACCGACGCTTGCCGGTGACGGCCCAGACGCCGGCGCGCAGCATCCGACCACCGTCCAGCGGCAGCCCGGGCAGCAGGTTGAACACGGCGACGGCGGCGTTGGCGACGGCGCACTCGATCACCAGCAGCCGCAGCGCCCCGTCGTCGGGTACGACGAGGATGCCGGCGGCGAACACCAGCGCCAGCGCGGCCGACACGGCGGGCCCGGCGGCCGCGACCCACCCCTCCTGGCTGGGCCTGCGCGGTGTGCGGGCCACCTCGGACAACCCGCCGAGCAGGAACAGCCGCAACCGGCGCACCGGGATGTTGAGCTTCATCGCGACCAGCGTGTGCCCGAGTTCGTGCAGCAGCACCGACGCGCCGAGCAGGATCGCGAACGTGGCGGCGAGCCCGATGGACGCCAGCCCGCTGGTCCCGGGCAGGAAGCGGCCGACGAGCGGCGCGTAGAGCAGGGTGATGACGATGCTGCCCACCCACCAACTGGGCGCGAGCAGCACCGGGACGCCACGCAGGCGGAACAGCAGCAGCCCGCCGATCTCGCTGCTGGTCCCCATCCGTGCCGTTCTCGCTGTCACAGGGTCCAGGCTAGATCCAGCGGTGTCATCGCCGCGTGTCGAGGCACCGTGACGCGGGGTTGTCGGGGTCGTCGCCTACGCTTCGGGCATGGTCGACACCGTGGCAGCGAACGCAGGAGAGGTCGACCTGATCCCGGAACAGCAGGTGGTGCGGCGTCCGGCGCTGTCACCGTCCCGGGCGGGCGACTTCAAACAGTGCCCGCTGCTGTACCGGTTCCGGGCGGTGGACCGCCTCCCGGAGACGCCGAGCAAGGCGCAGGTCCGCGGCACGGTCGTGCACTCGGTCCTGGAGAAGCTGTTCGCCCTGCCGCTGGCCGAGCGGGTCCCGGCGAAGGCGAACGACCTGGTCGAACCGGCGTGGGCGGAGCTGCTGGAGGCGCAGCCGGAGCTGGCCGAGCAGCTGTTCGACGGCCCGGACGACCCGACGCTGGCCGAGTGGCTGGCCAGCGCCCGGGAGTTGCTGGCGGGCTACTTCGAGCTGGAGGACCCGCGCCGCCTGCAACCGGAGGCGTGCGAACTGCGGGTGGAGACCGAGTTGCCGTCGGGCGTGCTGCTGCGCGGTTTCATCGACCGCATCGACGTGGCCCCGACCGGCGAGATCCGGATCGTCGACTACAAGACGGGCGCGGCGCCGAGGGAGATCGGCGAGGCCAAGGCCCTGTTCCAGATGAAGTTCTACGCGCTGGTCGTGTACCGCCTGCGCGGCGTGGTGCCCAGGCAGCTGCGCCTGATGTACCTGTCCGACCGCCAGTCCCTGGCATACGCACCGGACGAGGCGGAGCTGGTCCGCTTCGAACGCACACTGGACGCGGTGTGGCAGGCGATCCTGCGGGCGGGCCGCACGGGCAACTTCCCGCCGAACAAGAGCCGGCTGTGCGACTGGTGCGACCACAAGGCGCGCTGCCCCGAGTTCGGCGGCACACCCCCGCCGTACCCGGGCTGGCCGGAGGACGCGGTCGCGCAGGAGAGTCCACTGGATCGGGCGGACTGATGGCGGACGCGTTCTACCTGCCGCTGGGCGGTGACGTGTTCCGCTCGACGCAGCACACGGCCGGCCCGTGGGCGCCGGACAACCAGCACATGGGCCCGCCGGCGGCGCTGCTGGTCCGCCAGGCGGAGCGGACGGTGCCGAACCCGGAGACGACACTGGCGCGGGTCACGGTGGAGATCCTCGGACCGGTTCCGGTCGCGGACCTGACGACCCGCGCGTGGGTGGAACGCCCCGGCAAGTCGGTGCGGCTGATCGGCACGGAACTGATCGCCGGCGACCGCCCGGTGGCCAGGGCGTGGTCGTGGTGGATCGCCCGCACCGAGACGTCGCACGTGGTCGCGGGTCTGCCGGACCGGCTGCCGCCGAAGGAGACGGGCACGCCGATGGGCACGCCGAACGGCTGGCACGTCGGCTACCTGAGCGCGATGGACTGGCTGTCGGTCAAGGGCGGCATGGGCACGGACGGTCCGGCGACGGTGTGGGTGCGCCAACGGGTGCAGACGGTGGACGGCGAGGAGCCGACCGGCCTGCAACGCCTGATGGCGGTCGCCGACTCGGGCAACGGTGCGTCCAGCCGCCTGGACCTGCGCCAGTGGTTCTTCATCAACACGGAACTGACGGTCCACGTGTGGCGCGAACCGGTCGGCGAGTGGATCGGCCTGGACGCGGACACGGTCCTGGGCCCGGTCGGCACCGGCATGGCGTCGAGCACGCTGCACGACGAGACGGGCGCGGTCGCCCGAGGCGCCCAGGCCCTGCTCGTCCGACCGCGCTAGCAAGCGCTGGTGCCAGCACCATGGTCGCGCACTGTCCGGTTCGATAACTTGATCCGTCCGTGAACGCTTCGCGAACAGGGAGCCTCATGAACGGAAGAAGCACGATCATCCTGTTAGCCGCGGCGCTGACCGGGGCCGTCCTCACGGCGGTGACACCGGCGGCGGCCGCCACCCAGCCCGACAACGTCACGACGGGTGGTTTCCACCCGCGACCGATCAACTGGCAGCCGTGCCCGGAACGCCCGAACGACACGACGATCCGCTGCGGCACGTTGCAGGTCCCGATCGACTGGTCGAAACCGCACGGGGCGACGTTCGGCCTCGCGGTGGCCCGCCAGGCAGCGGCGGACCCGTCGCAGGACCGCGGCCCGCTGCTGATCAACCCGGGCGGCCCGGGCGGCTCCGGTGTCGACTTCGCCCTCGCCGCGAGCAGCTACTTCAGCCAGGACATCCTGGACCATTTCGACGTCATCGGCTTCGACCCGAGAGGCGTGGACCGCAGCCATCCGATCGAATGCTCGGCGGACCTCGCCGCGCGGCAACCTGACCCACCGGTCCCGACGACGCAGGCGCAGTACGACGCACTGTTGGCGTTGAACAAAGCCCGCGGCGAGGACTGCCGGGCGCACACCGGTCCCCTGTTCGACCACGTGGACACACTGAGCGTGGTCCACGACGTGGACGCGATCCGGGCGGCGCTGAACGCACGGCAGATCAGCTACTACGGCGTGTCGTACGGCACGCTGATCGGCCAGGAGTACGCGGAACAGTTCCCGAGGCGCATCCGCGCGATGGTCATCGACTCGAACATGGACCACAGCCTGGGCACACAACAGTTCCTGCTCACGGAAGCGGCAACGGACGAGGACTCGTTCGACCAGTTCGTGGCGTGGTGCGACAGGGACACGACATGCGCGCTGCACGGCCGGAACGTGGACGCGCTGTGGGACGACCTGATGCGCAGGGCGGACGCGGGAACCCTGACGGACCCGACGTCAGGCGCACCACTGACCTGGTTCGACCTGACGTCCGTAGCGGTGCGCACGTTCTACGGCCCGGACTGGCAGGCCCTGGCCCAGGCTCTGGCGGAACTGTCCGCCCAACCAGCAAAGCGGGCGTACGCCCCGGGCGACCTGTTCAACGACCCGACGGCGATCTTCTGTGAGGACTGGTCCCTCCCGGTCGCCAACTACCACCAACTGGCCCGCTATTTCGCTGAAACAGCAGCAGCGGCACCACACCTGCGCACGTCGTCACTGGG
This sequence comes from Pseudonocardiaceae bacterium, assembly GCA_035546415.1. Lineage (GTDB taxonomy): Bacteria > Actinomycetota > Actinomycetes > Mycobacteriales > Pseudonocardiaceae > DATEPR01. Next base: position 6,892 of record DASZXM010000685.1, on the reverse strand, counting down.
CTGGGGCGTGTTCGCGTCGTGCCTGAACTGGCCGACACGGGTGAACAACCCGCAACACGAACTCCACGTCCACACCACGATCCCGCTCCTGGAGATCAACTCACTGCACGACCCGGCAACGGCGTACGCGTGGGCGGTGGACGACGCGAAACAACTGGGCCCACGCGCGCGGTTCGTCACGTACCTGGGCTGGGGCCACGGAGCCTACGGGCACAGCGACTGCACGATCACGACGGTGGACAACTACCTGATCGGCACAACCCTGCCACCAAAGGGAACGACCTGCGCGGCAGTGCCGCCACCGGACCAGAAGACGAACACGACCCTCCACGCCCCGACCGCAACCCGGACGATCCTGGGCTATTGACACCAAGGTGACGGAAACCCCAGCCCCGCACGCAGGGGCTGGGGTTTTCCCTCCGGACGTCTCGTGAGAACTCCTAAACGAGGCTCACCACGTCACCCAGCTGATGGATGACCTCCCCATCCCACTCGTCCGCGTCATACCGATGCCCCACCGCCCATTCCGCATCCGCCAACAACACGGCCCGCATTCCGAACCGGACGGCCCCGGTCAGCTCGCCGCTTCCCCCATCCCCCACGTACACACACTCCGACGCCGCAACCCCCAACCCGACACACGCCGACCGGTACATCACCGGGTCTGGCTTCCGCCGTCCCACCACAGCCGAAAACACCGTCGTATCAACCAGTTCGGCAACCGGCGACGACGGCCACACGGCGACCAACTCGTCCGAACAGTCACTCACCACCGCGATCCGCAACCCGCGCCGCCGCAACTCCCGCAACACGTCGACGGTCTCCGCCCGTGGTGTGGCGGACCGCCGATAAGCCCCGGCCCGAATCCGAGCCGCTTCGGCCAACCCGTCCTCCGACGGCGCCACCCCGACCCGTTCGCACAGCAGCCGCAGGGTGGCGACCATGTCCCCGGTCCGCCCGGTGGACCGTTCGACGAAGGAGGCCCGCCACGCCTCCTCGAACACCTGAGGATCAACGCCGAGCGCCGCACCCAACGCGGCCTGCTCCTCAGCGGTGATCATCGTGACCACGGTCGGGGTGAGCGTGCCGAAGTAGTCGAACACCACAGCACGCACGCTCATCAGGCCAGCACCTCACCGTAGTGTTCGACAACCGGGAACGGGTCGTAGAACTTGTGCAGCAGCGCCTTCCATCGACCGTACGGCTCGCTCTGCCGGAACCCGACGGTGTGATCCGCCACGGTGGCCCACCGCACGGTCAGCAGGTACCGACCGCCGTTCTCCAGGCACCGCCGCAATTCCAGACCTTCGAACCCGGGAGAAGCCGAGATGATCCCCCGAGCCTCGGCGAACGCGGCTTCGAACGCCGACTCCTGGCCTGCCATGACGTCGAGGACGGCGACCTCGAGGACGCTCACAACCGGCACGACCGGATGTCCGACGCCAACACGGCTTTCGCGCCCAGAGCGGCCAACTCGTCCATCACCTGGTTGGCTTTCTTGCGCGGCACCATGGCGCGCACGGCGACCCAGTCGGCGTCCGCGAGCGGTGCGACGGTCGGCGACTCCAAACCGGGCGTCACCTCGATGGCCTTGTCCAGCAAAGCACGCGGGCAGTCGTAGTCCAACATCATGTAGTTCTGGGCGAACACGACTCCCTGCAGCCGCGCGGTCAACTGTGTCTTGGCGGCGGAATCCGCGGCGGACCGGCCTTCGATGAGGACGGCTTCGGACACGCAGATCGGGTCGCCGAAGACGACCAGTCCGTGCTGCCGCAACGTCCGCCCGGAGTCGACGACGTCCGCGATGACGTCCGCGACACCCAGTTGCACCGAGATCTCCACGGCGCCGTCCAGCCGGATGACCTCGGCTTCGACGCCGTGCGCGGCCAGGTCGTCCTTGGCCAGCCGCGCGTACGACGTCGCGAGGCGCTTGCCGACCAGGTCGGCCACGGACTCGAATCCGGAACCGGCCGGAGCCGCATACCGGAACGTGGACCCGCCGAACCCCAACGCCAACCGCTCGGTCACCGGAGCGCCCGAGTCCAGCGCCAGGTCCCGCCCGGTGATCCCGAGATCCAGTTCACCCGACCCGACGTACACCGCGATGTCCTTGGGCCGCAGGAAGAAGAACTCGACCTCGTTCGTCGGGTCGAGCACGGTCAGGTCCCGCTGGTCATGCCGGCGCCGGTAGCCCGCCTCGCCGAGCATCTCCGTGGCCGCACTGGCCAGAGCACCCTTGTTGGGCACGGCTACCCGCAACATTCCGCCAACTCCCTGCGAGAAGGACGATCTACAGATACCGGTACACGTCGTCCAGCGTGATACCCCTGCCCAGCATCAACACCTGCAGCCGGTACAGCAACTGAGATACTTCCTCGGCCAGCCGCTCGTCGGACTCGTGCTCCGCGGCGATCCACACCTCGCCGGCCTCTTCGAGCACCTTTTTGCCCTGCGCGTGCACACCGGCGTCGAGCGCCTCCACAGTGGCCGAACCGGCGGGGCGCTCTTCCGCCCGGCCACGGAGTTCGGCGAACAGCTCGTCGAACGTCTTCACCAGCCGATTGTTCCATCCTCGGCTCGGCCATCCGGACGCGGGGCGGTCAGCAGACCGGCGAGCAGTTCCGCGTCCACCCCGACGAGTGACTCCCGCAACACCCGCCGCTCCCCCGGCGGCACCGGTGCCTCGGCGGGCACGACGAGCACCGTGCACCCGGCCGCGACCGCCGACGTGACACCGGTCACCGAGTCCTCCACGGCGACACAGTCCGCCGGGTCGACGCCGAGCAGTTCCGCCGCCAACCGGTAGGGCCGCGGCAGCGGCTTGTTCTGGCCGTCGACCTCGTCGCCGCACACGGTGACGTCGAAGAAGTCCCTGCCGATCGAGTCCAGCGCGATCTCGGTGAGCATCCGTTCCGTCGACGTCACCAGCCCGGTCCGCACGCCCGACTCACGCACGGCCCGCAACGCCTCGCGCGCCCCCGGCCGCCACGGGATCTCGGCGCGGAACAACACCGCCATGCGCTCGTTGAGCCACGATTCGACGTCCGCGATCGCATCCGGTGTCGCGTCGACACCGGCGTCGGCCAGCAGGATCAGCGTGCTGCGGCGCATGTTCGAACCGATCAGCGACTTGCGCGTCGCGTCGGTCAGCTCACTGCCCAACCGCGTCATCAACTCGGCGAGCGCGATGTCCCACAGCTTCTCCGAGTCCAGGAGTGTCCCGTCCATGTCCCAGAGAACCGCCCGCAGCTCACCCATGTGCAGCAGTATCGCGAACCAGCCACTGAATCGGTCGGGAGCGGTGGCCGGACATGGTCCACACCACATCCGGACGGGTGAAGTTCACGAACCCGTCACGGCGCCGTATTGTCCGCATTGCGCGGTCCGTCGCGCGCACGCGGACCGCGGGCGCGTCCAACGGCGTGGACGACACGCGATCGACCGTGGTCACCGCCTACGATCCCCCCGCCGAACCCGTCGGTCGTAGGCTGACCATGTGACCGACCGCGACCCCAGCACCACATCAGACGCGACGCCCGCGCAGCCGACGGCACCCATCCTGGTAGCCGCGTTCGAAGGCTGGAACGACGCAGGTGACGCCGCGACGACCGCGATCGAGCACCTGCAACTGAGCTGGGACGCCACCCCACTGGCCGAGATCGACCCGGACGAATACTACGACTTCCAGGTGACCCGGCCGACCGTCCACCTGGTGGATGGCGTGACCCGGCGGGTTGAGTGGCCCACCACCCGGCTGACCGTCTGCCGGCCGCCCGGTTCGACGACCGACGTGGTGCTCGTGCACGGCATCGAGCCGAACATGCGCTGGCGCAAGTTCTGCGCCGAACTGGTCGAGCACGTCGAGCAGCTCGGCGTGACCACCGTGATCACCCTCGGCGCGCTGCTCGCCGACACCCCGCACACCCGGCCGGTCCCGGTGACCGGCACGGCCTACGACACGGAGTCGGCGACCAGGTTCGGGCTGGAGCACTCCCGTTACGAGGGTCCGACTGGCATCGTCGGCGTCTTCCAGGACGCGTGCGTGCAGGCCGGCATCCCGGCGATCTCGATCTGGGCGGCCGTGCCGCACTACGTGTCGCAGCCGCCGTCGCCGAAGGCGACGCTGGCCCTGCTGCACCGTGTCGAGGAACTGCTCGACGTCGAGGTGCCGCTGGGCGCGCTGCCGGCGCAGGCCGAGGAGTGGGAGCGCACGGTCAGCGAGATGGCCGACGAGGACGAGGACGTCCGCAACTACGTGCGTGCCCTTGAGGAACGCGGCGACGAGATCAGCCTCACCGAGACCAGCGGGGACGCGATCGCCGCCGAGTTCGAGCGGTACCTGCGGCGCCGAGGGCGTGGCTCCGGCCGCGGTCCCGGGCACGCGGGACAGTGACGGACCTGCACACCCGGACACGCGGCGCCACCCGGGACCGGCTGGCCGTAGCAGCGCTGTACGCGGGCGGCTTCCTCGGTCCGTTCGGCGCGGGCATGGTCGCGCCGGTGTTGCCGGAGATCGGCGCCGACTTTCACACGACGCCCGGCGCCGCCGCGCTGTCGGTGACGGCGTACATGGTGCCGTTCGCCGCGTTCATGCTGGTCTCCGGCACACTCGGGCAGCGCTGGGGCGCGGTGCGCACGACCCGGATCGCGTACGTGGCGTACCTCGTGGTGTCGCTGGTGTGCGTGCTGCCCGGACCGTTCTGGCTGTTCCTGCTGGCCAGGTGCGGTCAGGGTGCGGCGAACTCGTTCACCACACCACTGCTGCTGGCCGCGGTGGCCGAGGTCGTACCGAGGGAACGGCTGGGCCGGGCCCTGGGCCTGTTCGGGTCGCTGCAGGCGGCAGGCCAGACGACGGCGCCGCTGCTGACCGGTCTGGTGGCCGCGTGGAGCTGGCGGTACGCGTTCCTCGGCGCGGCCGTCGTGGCGGGCATCCTGGCGGTGGTCGGACTGCCGTCGGTGGTGGCCGCGCAGCGGCCGGTGACGCAGCCGCTGCGGGCCGCGTGGCGGTTGCCGGTGCTGCGGGTCGGCCTGGCCGGCTTCATCGGCTGGGGATGCCTGGGCGGCCTGGCGTTCCTGGTCTCGTTCCGAGCCGGGGACGCGTTCGGGCTGTCCGCGGGCGGCCGGGGCGTCCTGCTGACGGTGTTCGGCATCGCGGGCATCCTCACCGCCCGACCGGCCGGCCACCTGGTGGACCGGTGGGGCGGCCCGCGGTCGCTGGCGTTCGGCATGGTCAGCGGCGGATTGCTGCTGGCCGGGGTGGCGCTGGTGCCGAACGTGATCGCCGTCGGTGTGCTGTGGGCGCTGTGCGGTGTGGTGAGCCAGTTCGTGCTGGTCGGGGTCAACGCGGTGGCGTTGTCGTCCAGCCCGGGCAACAAGGGTGGCGCGGTGTCGGTGGCCCAGGCGTTCCGCTTCATGGGCGCGGCGGCTACACCCGCGGTGTTCACACCCGCGTACCACGCGGACCCGTTGCTGTCGTTCCTGATCCCGGCCGGCCTGCTCCTGGTCGGCACACCGGCCGCGCTGGTCAAGAAGCTCAGCTGAGCTTCAGGCGCCGCTCGTGCAACTTGTCGACCTGCAGCTTGATCGGAAACGGCTCGGAAATCGCGAGCGTCTCGCGGCAGATGTTGGTCGACACGTAGCTCCGCGTCGCAGGATCGAGCTCGTAGGTGAACACGACGGCCCGGCCGCCGTCGTTTTCCACTCGCCAGAAATGCTTGATGCCGGCCTGCGCGTAGAGCTGCGGCTTGCGCTGGGTGTCACGGACCTCCGATTCCGGCGACAACACCTCGATCACCAGGTGCACCTCATTCGGCACCAACCAGGTGCGCGTCCCGTCGTCCAGGGCCGGCCCGTCGACCACGAGCAGATCGGGTTCGGGCCGCTGCCGTTCGTCGAGGCGGATCGTCATCTCCCGCGCGATCTCCAGGCCGGGTGGGGCCTGCTCGGCCAGCTGTCGGAGCAGCGCGTTGATCACCCTCATGTGGAAGGCGGTCTGGGGGGCCATCACGACTAGCGCTCCGTCAATCAGTTCGACGCGACGAGGGGCATTCGGTGGCAGCCGGTCCAGGTCGTCCGCTTGCCAACCTTCTGGCGGCGGGACGACCCAGCGAGGAGCCGGGTGGTCCTCGTGGTCCATGGGCAAAGCCTCCGCACTCACGTTCGAACTATATCTCGATCATCCTCAGAGCGCTACTCCCAGTAGTGCATCGACTGCGATCCGTAGTTGGCCCGGCGCTTCGGCGTCACGCCCGTGCCCGGTCAACGCCTCCGACGCCCACGCGTCCACCGCCGTCAGCGCCTTCGGGGTGTCCAGGTCGTCGGACAGGTGGTCGCGCAACCTCGTGATCGTCGCCGTCGCGTCCGGGCCGGTCGGGCTCGCCACCGCGCGCCGCCACCGGTCCAGCCGTTCCTGGCCGGCGGCCAGCACGTCGGACGTCCACTCCCGGTCGGTCCGGTAGTGCCCGGCCAGCAGGGCCAGCCGGACCGCCATCGGGTCGACGCCGTCGGCGCGCAACCGCGACACGAACACCAGGTTGCCGCGTGACTTGGACATCTTCTCGCCGTCCAGGCCGATCATGCCGGCGTGCGTGTAGTGGCGGGCGAACGGGTGGCTGCCGGTGAGCGCCTCCGCGTGCGCGGCGCTGAACTCGTGGTGCGGGAAGATCAGGTCGGAACCGCCACCCTGCACGTCGAAGCCGCTGCCCAGGCGGTTCAGGGAGATCGCGCTGCACTCGACGTGCCAGCCGGGGCGGCCGGGGCCCAGTTCGGTGTCCCAGGCAGGCTCACCATCGCGGGCGGCGCGCCACAGCACCGCGTCCAGCGGGTGCCGCTTGCCGGGCCGGTCGGGGTCACCGCCGCGCTCGGCGAACAGTTCCAGCATGGTGCGCTCGTC
>DASZXM010000684.1:0-9621 GCA_035546415.1 Pseudonocardiaceae bacterium | reverse complement strand
GGTGGCGCGGTGGTCACCGGTGGCGCGGTGGTCACCGGTGGCGCGGTGGTCACCGGTGGCGCGGTGGTCACCGGCAACGCGGTCACCGGAGGGGCCGTGGTCACCGGCGGCGCGGTCGGGGGCGGCGGGGTCGTGCGGAGGGTGTTCAGCAGTGCCTTGCCGATCGGGACTCCCAGGCCGGTGCACGGGTCCCAGCCGGGTCGCGCCTGGTACGCGCCGTTGTTGCCGTCGGTCACGTCCCGCAGCGCGCCCGTCGACGCGTACAGCGCCGGGTTGAGCAGGCCGAGCGGGCGGCCCACGGACTGGGTCAGCCGGCAGACCAGCGCCGACCACAGCGGCGCGACCGCGCTCGTGCCGCCCAGCACCATCGGCTTGCCGTTCACCCGCACCCGGTAGCCCGTCGCCGGGTCGCCGACCGCCGCCACGTCCGGGACGCCGCGCCCGACCGTCGTCCCGCCGGAACGCGCCGGTACGTCGGCGTTTCGCTGCCACCCGGGCAGCGGGACGATGTCGCTGACGCCGCCGCCGGTGGCCGCCGAGTTCGGGTCGCCGTCGTTCCACACCGTTTCCGTGGGCGTGCCGTCGGCGGCCAGCCGCAGGCTCGTGCCACCGCACGCCAGCACGTACGGGCTGGACGCCGGATAGTCGACGTGCTGGCCGCCGCTGGTGTCCGCGTCCCCGCTGCCGTTGTCGCCGGTCGCCGCGCACACCGTGATGCCCAGCGCCGCCGCGTCGGCGAACGCCTCGTCCAGCGCCGCCCTGGCCTGGTCGGTCCACGTGTCCTCGGACATGCCCCAGCTGATGCTGAGCACCGCGGGCGGCGGTGTCGCGTGGACGGCCGTCGTCACCGCGTTCACGAAGCCCTGGTCGGTGTTGGGCGCGAAGTACACCAGCAGCTCCGCCCGGGGCGCCAGGGCACCCAGCACCTCGATGTCGAGCATCACCTCCGCGTCCGCCGACTGGCCCGGCGCGTTCGTCGCGCCGCCGACGCTGACCGCCGTGATCTTCGGCGTGGCCAGGTTCAGGCCACCGAAGAACGCGTCCAGGTCGGCCTGCGGGTAGCCGCCGCCGAACTCGACCAGTGCGACCACCTGGCCGGCGCCGTCGGCGTCCGGGAAGTCGTACACGCCGGCCAGTGCCGGCACGTCGAAACCGGCGGACGCGGACGCCACCGCGTGGGCGCGGACGTGCGGCCGAACCTGCGGCCGGTCGTCCAGGCCCAGCACGGCGACGACCACACCGTCCAGCGCGGGCGGCACGGTCAGCTCGCCGGACCGGGCGCGGTGCTCGACCGCGTCGCCCGCCGGGCCGGTGGAACGGACCCGCGTCAACCGGGTGCCGAACAGTGCGGTGACGGCCGACGCCGGGCCCTCGCCGTACACCCGGCGGGAACCCGGCTCGTGCCACACCGTCAGGCCGGCCGCCTCGAACGCCGAACGGACCAGGTCGACGTCGGCCGGGTCGCCGCCGAAGCGGTCGTGCAACTCGACCGACGTCACCGTGTCCGGACCCTCCACCAGCTCCCGGGGCAGGTCGGCGCGGCGACGCAGGATCGCCGTGAACTCCACCCGTTCGTCGTCGCCGACCGCGCCGACGGTCTCGACATGGACCGGGGTGCTGCGGGAGCTGCCGGGCAGGGGTACGCGCTGCGGCTCACTCATATGCACATCGTCGCGTGCCGTCCGCCCGTGTTACCGGTTCACTCGTTCGCACCAAGGCGGACCGGCAACCGTTCCAGGCCACGGATCAGCGTGCCCGGCCGCCACACCAGTTCGGCCGCCGGCACCGCCAGGTCGATGCTGCCGAACCTGTCCAGCAGGCCGCGGAACGCGATACCCGCCTCCAGCCGGGCCAGCGGCGCGCCGAGGCAGTAGTGGATGCCGTGACCGAACGCCATGTGGCCCTGCGTGTCCCGCCGGATGTCCAGCTCGTCCGGGTCGGGGAAGCGGTCCGGGTCGCGGTTGGCGGACAGCAGCGACACCATCACGAACTCGCCCGCCGGGATGGCGACCCCGCCGATCTCGGTGGGTTCCAGCGTGAAACGGAACGTCGCGTGGTTCAACGGGCCCTGGTAGCGCAGGAACTCCTCGATCGCACCCGGCAGCAGCGACGGGTCCGCGCGCAGCGCCGCCATCTGGTCCGGGTGGTTGATCAGCGCCAGCGTGCCGTTGCCGATCAGGTTCACCGTCGTCTCGTGACCGGCGACCATCAGCAGGAACGCCGTGGACACCAATTCCAGTTCGCTCAACGCGTCGCCCTCGTCCCGCGCCTGCACCAGCGCGGACAGCATGTCGTCGCCCGGGTGTTCACGTTTGGCCGCGATGAGCCCGACGAGGTAGTTCGTCATCGCGACGGCAGCGGCCTGCTCCTCGACGTCGTCGGCGTCGGACAACAGCAGGTTGGACCACTTGCGGAAGTCGTCGCGGTCGTCGGTGGGCACCCCCAGCAGCTCGCAGATCACCGTGATGGGCAGCGGGAACGCGAACGCGTCGAGCAGGTCCACCTCCGGCTGGTCGATCGCGGCCAGCAGTTCGTCGGCGATCTGCTGGATCCTCGGCCGCAGCTGTTCGATCCGGCGCGCCGTGAACGCCTTGTTCACCAGGCGGCGCAGGCGTTCGTGGTCCGGCGGGTCGCTGTTGAGCATGTGGGCCATGAGCTGGCCGCCGTCGCCGTCCTCGCGCCGGTCCGCGGGCAGCACGTGGCTGAACAGCTCCATCATCCGCCGGGAGTCCTTGCCCAGCCGGGGATCGGCCATCGCGGCCCGCACGTCCGCGTACCGCGTGACGAGCCACGCCGGCATGCCCGGTGGCACGACCACCCGCGCCACCGGCGCCTCGGCACGCAGCCGCGCGACAGCCGTATACGGATCGTTCAGGTACTCGGGGCCGAGCTTGACGTCCGCGGTTATGTTGTCCCCCAAAGCTTTTCTCCTCCCAGGTCCGGCCAGGTGGCGCTGTGGCGCCACCCTGACAACGGACGCGGGCCGGAACTAGTGCCCGAAACGGCCGATCACATCGAATCGGCCCAGTCCCCCACCACACCGGCCAACACGGACAGCGGCAGCGGGCCGTTGCCCAGCACCACGTCGTGGAAGCCACGGATGTCGAACCGCTCGCCCAGCCGGGCCTTCGCGTCCGACCTGATCCGCTGGATCTCCAGCCGCCCGACCATGTACGACAGCGCCTGGCCCGGGTACGCGATGTAGCGGTCGACCTCGGTCTCGATCTCCACGGCCGCCATCGGCGTGTGCTCCGACAGGTACGCCACAGCCTGCTCCCGGCTCCAGCCCTTGGCGTGCAGGCCGGTGTCCACGACCAGCCGGCCAGCCCGCATCGAGTCGGCCGTCAGCATGCCCAGGCGGGACAGGTCGTGCGCGTACAGGCCCATCTCGTCGGCCAGCCGCTCGCAGTACAGGCCCCAGCCCTCGGTGTACGCGTTCACGTCGGCGAGCCTGCGCAGCATCGGCAGCTCCGGCAGTTCCTGCGCGATGGACAGCTGGAAGTGGTGGCCCGGCACGGCCTCGTGGAACGCCGTGACCTCCGCCTGGTGCCGGAACCGCTCGGTCACCTGGTCGGTGTTGGCGAAGTAGACACCGGGCCGCTGGCCGTCCATGGACGGCGGCACGTAGAACGCGGCGGGCGCTCCGGCGGCGTCGGCAGCCGGCACCGGGCGGACCTCACAGCCGTGCGCCGGCAACAGGCCGAACCAGTCCGGCGCCGCCGCCTCGGCCCGGCCGATCGCCTGGCGGGCCGCGTCGAGCAGTTCGTCGGCGGTCTGCCAGCGCAGCGACTCGTCGAACCGCAGGCGCCGGAAGATCTCCGCCAGGTCGGTCGTGCCCAGGACCGTGCCGCCCAGGTCGGCGTACTCGCCGCGGAGCCGGTCGATGATGTCCAGGCCGGTCCGGTGCAGCTCGTCGGGGCTGCGGTCGGTGGTGGTGTGCACGCGGACCAGCGCCGCGTACGCGGCATCGCCGCCGGGCAGCCAGCTGATGCCGGGCCGGTCGGCGGGCCTGCCGTGCGCGAGGATCTCGTTGGTCAGCACGTCCCGGTACGCGGCGAACGCGGGGCGGACGGTGTCGGCGAGGATCCGGTCCCGGCGCGCGGCGAAGTCGGCCGGGCCGCCCTCGGGCGGTTCCGGGCGGGCCAGCGGGTCGTTGTCCGGGTCGGACAGGTACCGGTCGACGTGCTTGATCGCCGCCTCGACCAGGTGCGCGACCGGCACCCGGCCCTCGGCGACGCCGTGCCGGTGCCGGACGGCCACGGCGGCCAGGTAGTCCGGGATCGCGGCCAGCCGGTCCAGGTACGCGTCGGCCAGTTCCGGCGTGGGCAGGCCGATCATCGGCAGCGCCATCAGCAGGCCGGCGGCCGGCGCCACGAACATGTCGGTGATGGTGTGCTCGTCGACCTGGCTGTCGATCATGTCGATCCGGGCCTGGGCCTGCTGCGTGACGACGGCCCGCGTGGTGCGGTCGGCCGGCTCCAGGGTGGCCGGGTCGAGGGCCTGCGCGCGCTCGGCCAACGCCGCGTACCGCGCGCGGAACGCACGGTCGGCCGCCTCGCTGGGATCGGGTAGCCGGTGGTGGTCGCCGTCCAGGCCGAACAGCGTCGGCATCGTCGGGTCCTGATCACACATCACCGCGACGAACTCGTCCGCGAGTTCGCGCGCCGACGTGGCCGCTTCCGACATGACGAACCTCCGTGCCTCGACGTCGTTGCCGGTCCGATCGTAGAGGTCGGAGCCCACCCGAACGGATGATCTCCGCCGGGCGGGCAGGATGGCGGACGTGCCCGTACGTCCCATCACGCCCGACGGCCTGCTGACCGAACTCGCCGACACCCTCGCCGGGAGCGACCCGCGCGGCTGGCTGCGCGTCGCCGTGGACGGGGCGCCACCCACCCGGCCGGACGCGCTCGCCGACGCCCTGGTCGAGCCGGTGCAGTTGCGCGGCAGACGGGTCGTGCGGGTGCGCGCGGCGGACTTCCTGCGGCCGGCGTCGCTGCGGTTCGAACACGGGAAGACCGACCCGGACGCCTTCTACGAGGACTGGCTGGACGTGGGCGGCCTGGCCAGGGAGGTGCTCGACGCGCTCGCGCCGGGCGGCACGGGGCAGGTCCTGCCCGCGCTGTGGGACGCGGCCGCGGACCGGGCCAGCCGGACCGGGTACGTGACCGTGCCGGCCGGCGGGGTCGTCGTGGTGGATGGTGCGCTGCTGTTGGGCCGGGGGCTGGACTTCGACCTGACGGTGCACCTGGCGCTGTCACCCGCCGCGCTGCGCCGGCAGACATCGGACGCGGACACCTGGACGCTGCCGGCGTTCCAGCGGTATGCCGAACAGGCCGACCCGGAACGCACGGCGGACGTGGTCGTGCGGATGGACCACCGCGCCCGGCCGGCGATCGTGCACAACCGGGGGATCAGGAGCCGCAGGCCATGACACGTGCGACGCGGGACGGCCGGACCGGGTAGCGTTCGGGCCGTGGCCGCCCCGGATCCCGTGGACATCCGCCTGCTCTCGCTGGTCGCGGAGTTGGGCAAGGCCGCCGTGCACGACATCGCCGCCCGGATGGGCATGGACCCGCGCGAAGTGGCGTCCCGGCTGGTCGCGCTGTCGGCCACCGGCCTGCCGCTGATCGTCGGCGTCGAGTGCGACCCGCACGGGCTGCGCAGCGCGATCGCGGGGGCGGGCGCGTGGCTGAACTACGCCGCGCAGGGCGGTTCCTCCGGTCCCCAGGGCGTGCCCTCCGGCGCGTACCCCGTCACGTCCGGCCCGTACCCGGCACAGCAGCAGCAGCGGCCCTACCCGGCGGCCCCGATGCCGGTGCCGCAGCAGGGTGGCCCGTCCGGGCCGATCCCGATGGGACGGCCGCCCGCACCCCAGCAGCAGGGCACCCGCAGCGCCCCGTTCCCGGCGCCGGACCCGATCAGCACGTGGGGTCCGCCGCAGAGTTCGTCGTGGGCCCGCGGCGACCAGCCGACCCGCCCGGTGTGGACGGCGCCACCCGCGCAGGCGACCGCTCCGGGCCACAGCGGACCGCACCAGGTCGCCGGCCCCGGGCACAGCGGGCCGCACCAGGTCGTCGAACCGGCCGGGCAGCACCAGGGCCGGGTCGGCGAGACGCTGCACACCGACGCGCTGGACGGCGAACAGGTGGCGATCCAACTGGTCGAGGTCGTCGACCCGGCGGACTTCCTGTTCACGGCCGCCGGCTACCGACTGCGCGAGGGTGAACGTGCCGTCGTCGTGCACACCGAACTGACCAACAGAGGCTCGGCGCCGCTGGCCACGTTGCCCGACCTGTACCTGGTGCTGGTGGCCAAGGACGGGCAGACGGTCAGCAAGGCGCCGGTGTCCCTGTCGTCCCGGCCACCGCACCGGATCGGCCTGCGGCCGGGCGAAACTGCGGGCGGGCACACGGTGTACGTGCTGCCGGAGGCCACGGAGATCACGTCGGTCCGCTGGAGTTCCCGCCCGGACGACGAGCAACACGCCCTCACCTGGGCCGTCGAACAGTAACCCTCACACGGGCGGTCGCGCGTCGCGCAGCCGGATGCCGCAGGTCGCCGACGGGTTCGGCCGGCCGGGCGGTGCGACGGTTTCGGTCGGTCGCCGCAGCCGCTCGGATCGCATGCCGCCGTCCTGCTACTGGGCGCCCTGCTACTGGGCGCGCAACACGTCCAACGCGTGTTGCAGGTCCGCCGGGTATTCGCTGGTGAACTCGACCCAGCGGCCGTCGGCCGGGTGTTCGAAGCCGAGAGTGCGGGCGTGCAGCCACTGGCGGGTCAGGCCGAGTTTCTTCGCCAGCACCGGGTCCGCGCCGTAGGTCAGGTCGCCGACGCACGGGTGGCGCAATGCCGAGAAGTGCACGCGGATCTGGTGTGTGCGCCCGGTTTCCAGCTTCACGTCCAGCAGTGACGCGTTCGGGAACGCCTCGATCACCTCGTAGTGCGTGACGCTGGGCCGGCCGCCCGCGACGACCGCGAACTTGTAGTCGTGCTTGGGATGCCGGTCGATCGGCGCGTCGATGGTGCCCCGGCTCGGGTCGGGCAGGCCCTGCACGACGGCGTGGTAGCGCTTGTCGACCGTGCGTTCCTTGAAGGCACGCTTGAGCGCCGAGTACGCATACTCGCTCTTCGCCACCACCATCACGCCCGTCGTGCCGACGTCCAAGCGGTGCACGACACCCTGGCGTTCGGCGGCTCCGCTGGTGGCGACCGTGATACCGGCCGCGGCCAGGCCACCGATGACCGTCGGGCCGGTCCAGCCGGGGCTGGGGTGCGCGGCGACGCCGACCGGCTTGTCGACCACGACGACGTCGTCGTCCTGGTACAGCACGACCAGACCGTCGACCGGGATCGCGGCGACCTCGACGGGGGCGTCCGGCTCGGGGAGCGTGACCTCCAGCCACGCGCCCGCCGTCAGGCGGTCGGACTTGCCGGCGGCACGGCCGTCGAGCAGGACGTCACCGGACTCGGCGAGTTCCGCGACGACGGTGCGGGACAGGCCGAGCAGGCGGGACAGGCCCGCGTCGACCCGCATGCCGTCCAGCCCGTCGGGCACCGGCAGTGTGCGTGCTGCGCTCATGACCCGGCTTCGGCTTCCCGCTCCTTCGCGCGCCGCGCGACACCGCCGTCGTAGTCCCTGCCCAGCATCGCCATCAGCACGATCAGCACGCCACCGCAGGTGATGCAGGAGTCGGCGATGTTGAACACCGGGAACGCCTGCGCCCACGGCTTGAACACCGAGATCCAGTCGACGACGTGGCCCTGCAGCGGGCCGGGCGCCCGGAAGATCCGGTCGCCGAGGTTGCCCAGCGCGCCGGCCAGTACCAGGCCGATGCCGATGGCCCAGCCGACCGACCGCAGCCGGGGAGCGATGAACACGATCGCGATCACGACGCCCAGCGCGATCAGGCTGAGCACCCACGTCATGCCGGTGGCCATGGAGAACGCGGCACCGGAGTTGCGGATGACGTCGAAGTACAGGACGCCGCCGATCACCGTGACGGCCGGCTTGCCCTCCAGGTGCGCCACGACGAGGTACTTGGTGAGCACGTCCAGGCCCAGCGCCAGGACGGCCACCACGACCAGCACGCCGAGCCGCCTCGGCGGTGTCGCGACAACCTCGTCCTCGGTGCTCTGTTCGGTGCTCACCCGGCCATTGTCCAGTATCGGCGTCCGTGCTGGGTCAGGCGGCCAGGAAGGGCGGCAGCGGCCGCGGGTCGGGTGTCGGCGTCCAACGGCCGTCGACTCGTCCGTAGGTCCACCTCGGCCCGTTCGCGACCAGTTCCCGCAACGCGATGACCAGGCGTTCGACGTGCTCCTCGGTCGTGCCGATGCCGACGCTGGCGCGGATCGCGGCGCGGCTGCCGGTCAGGCGGTGGGTCAGGATGTGCGCGCAGAACGCGCCGTCGCGGACACCGATGCCATACTCGGCGGACAGCGCGGCCGCGAGCAGCCCCGGGTCCTGGCCGTCAACGGTGAAGCTCACCACGCCGACCCGCTCGCTGTCGGCACCGAACACGGACAGCTCGCGCAGGCCGGGCACGGTGGCCAGACCGGCCCGCAGCCGGGCGTGCAGTGCCCGCTCGTGTTCCTGGATCGGCTCCCAGTGGCGTTGCAGCGCGGCACACGCGACGGCCAGCGCGTGCACGCCGACGACGTTCGGCGATCCGGCCTCGTGCCGCTCCGGGAGTTCGGACCAGGACACATGCTGTTCGGTGACGAGGCTGGTGGCGCCGCCGCCACGCAGGTACGGGTCGGCGGCACGCAGCCAGTCGGCCCGGCCGACCAGCACGCCCGCGCCGAACGGCGCGTACAGCTTGTGGCCGGAGAACACCAGGTAGTCGGCGCCGATCGCACGCAGGTCGATCGGCCGGTGCGGGGCGAGTTGGGCCGCGTCGACCACGATCCGGGCGCCGTGGTCGTGGGCGATCCGGGCCAGTTCGCGGATCGGCCACAGTTCGCCGGTCACGTTGGACGCGCCGGTCACCACGACCAGCCGGGGCCCGACGGGGGCGTCGCGCAGGGCGTCGGCGACGTCGACCGCGGGGTCGGCCGACGCGGTCAGCCGCCGCACGTGCGGACCACGCCATGGCAGCAGGGCGGCGTGGTGCTCGCCGTCGAAGACGATCACCGATGTGTGCTGGGGAACGGCCTTGGCCAGCAGGTTCAGCGAGTCGGTCGTGTTGCGGGTGAACAGGACGGCGTCGGTGGAGTGGGCGTTGGTGAAGCGGCGGACGGTGGTGCGGGCCTGCTCGTACACGCGGGTGGAGACCTGCGACGCGAACCCGGCACCGCGGTGCACGCTGGCGTACCACGGCAGCAGTTCGTCGACGGCGGCCTGCACCTCGGCCAGGCAGGGCGCGCTGGCCGCGTGGTCGAGGCTGGCGTAGTCGACGCGCCCACCGGTCACCAGCGGCACGTGGGTGCCGACGGTGGCGGGAACGGCGGTTCGGTTGACGGCCAGGGTCACGGGACGCCTCCAGGCGGATCGGGGACCCGCCGGTGAGGGGAGTCCGCGCTTGCCCACCGCTGTCCGCGGCGGACCAGGTCCTCACCCGGGGCACCCCACCGCGGTTGGAGGGTTGCCGGCCAGCAAGCCGGGGCTTGACGCTGGCACTC
>DASZXM010000683.1:0-1829 GCA_035546415.1 Pseudonocardiaceae bacterium | reverse complement strand
GGTCCGGCCGATCGTCGACGTGCCCGGCGTGGACCACCGGGCGGCATGAGGGCGTCGGCGGCGGTCGAGTCGGTGTACCGGGAGCATCGGGCGCTGATGCTGGCCGCCCTGGTCCGCGCGCTGGGCGACTTCGAACTCGCGGAGGACGCCCTGCAGGACGCGTGCGCCACGGCGCTGCGCACGTGGGCGGGCACCGTGCCGGACGACCCGGTGGCGTGGCTGCTCACCGCCGCCCGCAACAGCGCGATCGACCGGCTGCGGCGGGTACGGCTGGGCAGGGAGAAACTGGCGGCGATCGACAGGTGGCCCACCATGCCGGACTGCGACACGGACCGGCTGGTGCACACCGGCGACGAGCGGCTGAGCCTGATCTTCGCCTGCTGCCACCCGGCCCTGGCCGAGGACGCCCGCGTCGCGCTGACGCTGCAGGCCGTCGTCGGGCTCACCGCGGGACAGATCGCCCGGCTGTTCCTGGTCGCCGAGTCGACCCTGGCACAGCGACTGGTGCGCGCGAAACGCAAGATCCGCGACGCCGGGATCAGCCTGGCCGTCCCGCCGGACCACGTGCTGCCGGAACGGCTGGCGGGTGTGCTCGCGGTCGTGTACCTGATCTTCACCCGCGGCTACACCGCCGCTGACGGCGTCCTGCGGCAGGAGGCCATCCGACTGGCCAAGCTGGTCGCCACCCTGATGCCCGACGAACCCGAGGCGCTCGGCCTGGTCGCGCTGTTGCTGTTGCACGACTCGCGCTCGGCGAGCCGCCGCGCGGGCGGTGAGGTGGTCCTGCTCGCCGACCAGGATCGGGACCGCTGGGATCGTGCGGAGATCGCCGAGGCCGTCGGCCTGCTGGCCACCGCGCTGCGCCGGGGGCGGGTCGGCCCGTACCAGTTGCAGGCGACGATCGCCGTGCTGCACGCGCAGGCCCCGTCGGTCGAGGAGACCGACTGGGACCGGATCGCCGTCCTCTACCGGGAACTGCTGGCGACGGCGCCGTCCCCGGTGGTCGCGCTCAACCACGCCGTCGCCGTGGCGATGGCCACCACGCCGGCCGACGGACTGGACCTGATCGACCGGATCGAGGGACTGGACCGCTACCACCTGATGCACGCCGCCCGCGCCGACCTGCTGCGGCGGATCGGCCGCACCGGAGAGGCGGCCGCCGCGTACCGCCGGGCCCACGAACTGGCCACCGACCCGGCCGACCGGCGGTTCCTCGCCGCCCGACTGCTCGACACCGACACTGAGGAGTCCACATGAGACTGTCCGTCCTCGACGGCGGCCACCGGCTGCGCGCCCGACTGTTCCTGAAGCTCACCGCGAAACAGGGCGACAGTCCGGACATCGTCCGGATGTTGTTGTACCGGCCGGACTTCCTGACACGACCGTTGCTGGACCTCACGGCCCCCGCCATGCGCGGCCCGTCGTTCTGGACGGCGGGCGAGCGGGAGTACTTCGCGATGTGCACGGCACAGCTGCACAAGTGTCCGTTCTGCGTCGAGTCGCACGCCGAGATGGTGCGCATCGCGGCGCACGGCGAGATCAGCCCGGACGACCCCGCGTCGGCCCGGCCCGAGGTGCGGCGGGCCCGCGAGTTCCTGGACGCCACCAACAGCGGCCAGGTGCCGGCGGCACCCGACCTGCCGCCGGACGCCGTGCGCGACGCGCTGCGTGTCGCGGTGGTGTGGAACGTCGTCAACCGGTTGGCCAACGCCTTCGACTTCGCACTGCGCGGCGACCAACTGCACACCGGCACCCGGGCGCTGCACCGCTTCGGCTACCGCTTCCCGGCCTTCCTGCTAGCCGGTGGTGACACGACCGACCACGGTGGT
>DASZXM010000682.1:0-6669 GCA_035546415.1 Pseudonocardiaceae bacterium | reverse complement strand
GCTGGCCAGCAGCACCGCACCCAACACCGAGGTCAGCCACGGACCCCGCAGCGGACTGCGCCACCGGATCAGGCGGGCGTAGCCCGGTGGTGGGTGTTCCTCCACCGACCGCCACAACCGCGCCGGAAAACCGTAAGCCGGCTGTTGGTCACGCTGCGGCATGCTGACGCACGTAACGCACGAGTCCGACGACGTCCTCGGGCACCAGCCGGCCGATGGCGCCACTGGAGTACACGCTGACGATCACCTTGCCGTCGGGGTCCAGCACGAACCCGGTCGACTGGAGGTACAGCGGATCGTCGTTGACGAACGCACCGGTCGCCTCGGACACCGCGCGGGCGTCGGCGCTGTGGCCGACCGGGAACGTCAGGTGGTGCTTCTCGATCAGTGCCGATGTCGTCGCCTCGTCGTCCACCGACAGGGCGGCGACCCGGATGTCGAGTTCCGCCAGCGTGTCGGATGCCCGCTGGAACGCGCGCAGCTGGGCGTTGCAGTACGGGCACCACGAGCCGCGGTAGCAGAGCAGCACGCCGTACCCGCCCGCGAAGGCGTCGGGAACGGTCAGGGACTGCCCACCGTCCAGGGACAGGTCCAGCCGGGGGAACGTGTCACCGGGGTGCAACAAAGGCATGGATCGAACCTCCTGTTCCAGGATGTCGTCGCCGACGCGACCGTGGACGGTTAGTGGTGCCGGCCGGCGCCGGTCTTACCTCGCGCCGCGGAACTCGGCCGCCGGGTTCACCCGTTGGCGTACCGGATCAGCACCGCGGACATGCCCAGACCGGAGCACAGCACCAGGACGACGCCCGCCGCGATCGACGCGGGCTGGCCCAGCGACCCGACGACACAGCCGGCGATGACACCGGCCACGGCGAGCACGAAGCTGACCGCGACGCGCGCGAACCGATGCCGCGCTCCGGCCGCGCACGCGCCAGCCGGACCCGGGCGGTGGTCGAGGCCGTCGCGCGGCTGCGCGAACAGCGCCGCGAGCGTGACCAGCTCACTTTCCTGCGACAGCAACTGGTCGATCTCGGCCAGCTCACGCCGCTCCTCCCGTGACAGAGACATCACCGCTCCCGTGGACCGACGACGAACACCACCGGATGCTGTATCAGCCGGTGACGCGGTCGCATCAGGGTGTTCCCGGTGGGGTGCCCCAGTGTCGGTCGCCGATCCGGGATTCCGACCGGGGAGTACCCGGACGCGAGCGGACCATGTCCGCACGAGGCTGGTGCCATGTGGCTCACGAGGGACAGTGGGCGGGAACCGACCGGCGCCCGGCCGAGGCGGTGCCCCTGATGGCACTGTCGCGCAACTTCCACAGCAAACGACGCACCGATGTGGACCCGGCGCGGGTCCCACCGGGCCAGTACGTCACGACCGGGTTTCCCGTCCTCTCGGCAGGGCCGACCCCCAGGACACCGCTGGAGCAGTGGACGTTCACCGTCCGCGGCGCGGTCGACCGGCCGATGACCTGGACCTGGGACGAACTGCGGGCGCTGCCCTCCGAGACCATCAGCGTGGACATCCACTGCGTCACCAAGTGGTCCAAGTTCGACACGTCGTGGACCGGTGTCTCGTTGGACACCCTGCTGGCGGATGTCCGCACCGACGCGCGATACCTGGTGGCCTTCAGTGACGGCGGTTACACGACCAATCTGCCGTTGGCCGACGTCACCGGCGGCAAGGCATGGGTGGTCCACGGCTACGACGGCCAGCCCCTCGCCGCCGAACACGGAGGCCCGGCTCGGCTGCTCGTCCCCCATCTCTACTTCTGGAAGAGCGCCAAATGGGTACGGGGCATCGAACTGCGGGAGCAGGACCAACCCGGCTTCTGGGAGCGCTACGGCTACCACAACTACGGAGACCCATGGCGCGAACAGCGCTACTCAGGCGACTGAACTGGCAGACCGGCACGGTGGTCGGCGTCGTCGAGGAGGCCAGGGACACCCGGAGCATCACCCTGGACCTACCCGACTGGCCCGGACACGCGGCCGGTCAGCACGTCGACATCCGGCTCACCGCCGACGACGGTTACCAGGCACAGCGCAGCTACTCGATCGCGTCCGCCCCCGAGGACGACCACGTCGTCCTCACCGTCGAGCGGCTGGCCGACGGCGAGGTGTCGCCCTATCTCGTGGACGAGCTGCGGGTGGGCGACGAGATGGAGGTGCGGGGACCGGTCGGCGGCTACTTCGTCTGGGACGCCACGCACACCGGTCCGGTGCTGCTCGTCGCAGGCGGCTCCGGTGTGGTGCCGTTCCGATCGATGCTGCGGCACCGCGACGCGACCGGTGCGACGGGACCGGTGCGGCTGTTGTACTCGGCCCGCTCGCGGGCCGACATCATCTACCGGGACGAGCTGGCGCGGATGTCCGGGCGCGCCGGGGTCGACGTCCGCATCACGCTCACCCGCGAGCAGCCGGACGGCTGGGACGGCGACCACGGGCGGATCGACAAGGAGTTCCTGGACCGACTCGGCTGGCCACCCGACCAGCGGCCGCTGACCTTCGTCTGCGGGCCCACGGCGTTCGTCGAGACCGTCGCGGACGCGCTGGTCGGCCTCGGCCACCAGCCGGAGTGGATCAGGACCGAACGCTTCGGCGGGACGGGGACGTGATGACGGTGTTGGACGGCAACGCGATCGCGGGCACACTGCGTGCCGCGTTCGGCGCGGAGATGACCACGGCCACCGGCGTGTGCGCGGCGTGCGGCGCCACCGGTCCGCTCGGCGGGATGCGGGTCTACCTGGACGCGCCCGGTGTCGTGGCACGCTGTGCGCACTGCGCGAACGTGCTGCTGGTCATCGTCGCGAACCACGGGATCGCCTGCGTGGACGTGTCCGGCTTCGCCGCTCTGGACCAGCCCGCTCACTTGTGAAGCTGGCGGCGGGACGTGACGTTGAGCTTGCCGTAGATTCGGCCCAGGTGCCATTCGACCGTGCGCGGACTGATGAACAGGCGGGCGCCGATCTCCGCGTTGGACAGTCCCTCCCTGACCATGTGCACGATCTGCGCCTCCTGCGCCGTCAACTCCGTCCCGGCCGCGACGGACCGCCTGCGTGCGGTTGCCCCGGTGGCGCGTAGTTCCCGGGCGGCCCGCGTCGCGAACGCCTCCATGCCCATCGCGGTGAACATCTCGTGTGCCGTGCCCAACTGCTCGCGTGACTCGGTGCGGCGGCGCTCACGACGCAGCCATTCGCCGTAGAGCAGGCGGGCGCGGGCGCACTCACTCCGGATACGTGTGCGGGACAGCCGTTCCACCGCCTCCCGGTAGGCACCGTCGGCCGCCGTGCCGGACGCCAGCAGCGCACGACAGCGTGCCTCGATACCCAGGGCCCAGGCGGTGCCACTGGGCCGGGTCGTCTCGACGAGCCGTTCGAACGCCTCGCCGGCCACCGCCGCGTGCCCGCCGCGGGTGGCCGCCTCGATGGTCTCCACCAGCACCAGCCACGGTTCCACTCCCATCACGGGCGGCTGTTCGCGTGCGGTCCGGGCCGCGGCCAGCGCCTCGGCGTAGCGGCCGAGACTGTTGCACAACACGGCGGTGGCCGATCCGACGATGATCAGGCCGAAGCCCTCTCCCCTGCGCAGTGCTTCCGCCGTCGTGCTGGCGATCAGTTCGAACGCCTCGGCCTCGCGGCCCTGCCACGCGGCGAGCAGCAGCGCGCCGTATGGTGCGGTCGGGATTCCGGTCGCCGCCGCGACCTCGTCCAACTCGGCGCGCAGCGCGGCGGCCGTCGCCAGGTCACCCGCGTAGACGTGCGCGCCGATGTGCGAGGTCAGCGCCAGCGGCAGTGTGTTGAGCGCACCGCGGTCCCTGGCCAGTTGGACGTGCCGCGCGGTGTCCAGGGTCTGCTCGTCCCACATGTTGCCGGCCATCATGTGCGCCAGCCACAACCAGTGCAGCGCCTCCGGTGACGTCGCCGGTTCCCGGCTGGCGCTCAGTGCCCGCCGCAGCGCCGGCAGCGCGGGCGCGTACCCCTCGGTGAAGCGGATCGCCAGGCCGTCCAGCAGCAGGTCGGCGGGACCGGGCGGGTGCTGCGGTCGCGGCGCGGCACGGACTGCTTCGGCGGCATCGCGCAGCGCGCCGCCCGCGGCGAGAGTGCCGGCGAACATCGCCGCCAGCAGTGCGTCCAGGTAGGTCTCCCTGGCCAGGCGGGCGTCCAGCGGCTCCAGCCGCCGGGCCGCCGTGAGCAACAGCGGGGGCGCCTCCCGGCCCCGGTTGACCGTCAGGGAGATCTGACCGCGCAGCAGCTCCGTCCTGGCGCGCCCGAACTCGTCCAGCGGGCCTGCCTCGGCCAGTGCCAGCAGTCGCAGCGCGGCGTCCGGCTCGCCTGCCACGTGCAGGACCTGCGCCGCGTTCAGCATGCGCTGCGCCCTGGCCGCCGGGTTCGGTGTCAGCGCGGCGGCCCGTTCCAGCAGTGCGGCGGCAGCGGCCAGGCCGCCACGCGCCTGCGCGCGGTCCGCGGAGCGTTCCAGTTCGGCGGCGACCTCCTCGTCCGGCCCCTCCGCGGCCTGCGCCGCATGCCACGCCCGCCGGTCGGGATCCGTCTCGGGATCGGTGACCTGCGCCAACGCCCAGTGCGCCAGGCGCCGTTGGGCCGGTGCGGCCGCCTGGTACACCGCCGACCGCACCAGCGGGTGGTGGAACCGCACGCGGGAGCCGATCTCCACCAGTTCGGCGTCCACCGCGGGCGTCACCGCGTCGGGTCTGATTCCCAGCAGTTCGGCGGCCCGCCACACCAGCACCGGGTTGCCCTGCGGTTCGACGGCGGCGACCAGCAGCAGCCGCGACGTCTCCGCGTCGAGTTCGGCCAGCCGCGCCTGGTAGCGCTGCTCGATCCGGCTGGGGATCGTCGTCGCACCGGCCAGTGAGAACCCCTCGGCCAGCTCCGTGGGCGTCAGCCCCCGCGGCAGTTCCAGCAGTGCCAGCGGGTTGCCCCGGGTCTCGGCGACGATCCGGTCCCGCACGCGGTCGTCCATCGGCACGTGCAGCACCGAGTCGAGCAGTTCCCTGGCCTCCACGTCCGGCAGGCCCTCGACGACCAGTTGTCCGATGCCGATCAGGTCCGACGCCTCGCCGGGTTCGCGGACCGCGAAGACCAGCCCGACCGACTCGGCGACCAACCGCCGTGCCACGAACGCCAGGGCCTGCGCCGAAGCCCGGTCCAGCCACTGCGCGTCGTCCACGACGCACAGCAGCGGCCGCTCGATGGCGGCCTCGGCCAGCAGCCCCAGCACCGCCAGGCCGACGAGGAAGCGGTTGGGCACCGGGCCGGGGCTCAACCCGAACGCGGTCCGCAGCGCCTCCCGCTGCGGGCCGGGCAGCATCTCGGCCCAGTCCAGCATCGGCGCGCACAACTGGTGCAGCCCGGCGAACGCCAGTTCCATCTCGGACTGCACACCGGCCGCGCGGACCACGCGGATGCCCGACGCGCGCGAGACCAGGTGGTCGAGCAATGCGGTCTTGCCGACACCGGCCTCTCCTCGCACCACGAGAGCCTGACTCTTGCCGGCCCGGATCGCGTCCAGCAACCGGTCGAGAGCGTCGCTCTCCGCGCGCCGGTCCAGCACTCATCCTCCTGATCGGTCGACGGTCACCCGGGCCGCATCGGGCGACCGGCGAGCCCGAGCACGATAACCCGGCCCCGTTCGGTGTCACCAGCACGCGCGTCACAGCGGTTCACCGGCAGCGTCAGTCTGCGCCGGAGCCCGGGGTGGTGCACGTCGTAACCCGGGTCCGAACGGGTCCGCCGCCGGGGATCGTGGACGCCGTGTCAGATCCCGGTCCGGCTGGCCGGTGGCGCGCTACGGGCCCCGGTACACCAGGGTCCGCGGCTAGCCACCGGGGGATGCGACTACCCGGCGGTCGACAACAGGCTGGGGACGAAGCCGTGGACGGGAGCTGCGATGAACTGACGGCCGTGCGCCCGGGCAGGCTTTCCGGAGGAACAGATGAGCGACATGCCCGTCGAGGTCGACCCGGCCACCGGGGACCGAACATCCCAGGACGCCGCACCGGTGCGGCACAACCGCGGGAACGAGAACACGGTGCTGCCGTTGGTCGGCAGGAGCCGTGAGTGTGCACAGCTGGCCCACCTGCTGACGACGGTCGCGACAGGACACAGCGCGGTCCTCGTGGTGCACGGCGCGGCCGGGATCGGGAAGACGGCGTTGGTGGATCACGTCGCGAGCACCGCGACCGGCCACCGGGTGGTGCGCGTCCGCGGCGTGGCCGCCGAAGCCGACCTGCCGTACTCGGCGCTGCATCTGCTGTGCTCGGTCCTGGCGACCGAACTGGCGGAGTTGGCGCGCTACCACCGCGAGGTGATCGAAACGGCGGTCGGCATGCGGCCGGGCAGCACGCCGGACCGGTTCGTCGTGGGGGTGGCGACGGTGGCGTTGCTGACGGTCGCCGGCGGGTCACGGCCGTTGCTCTGTGTCGTCGACGACGTGCAGTGGGTGGACGACGCGTTGTCCTACGTGTTGGCGTTCGCCGCGCGCCGGCTGGGCTCGGCGCCGGTGGCGTTGCTGCTGGCCGGCCGTGGGGGCGGCGTCACCGGGCTGCCGGAACTCGTCCTGGACCGGCTCGGCCACGCCGACGCCCGCCTGCTGGCGGAGTCGGCGATGTCGGCGTCGATGGACGACGCCGTGATCGAGCGGATCG
>DASZXM010000681.1:0-7708 GCA_035546415.1 Pseudonocardiaceae bacterium | reverse complement strand
GACGGGGAGACTGTGAACGGTCGCAACGAAAGCCGCCGCACGCAACGCGCTCAGCTCAGAGAACCGATGCGCTTGGTTCGCAAGGGCGACGTGCTCGGTTGACGGAACCGATGCGCTTGGTTCGCAAGACCGACGCGCTCGGCTGACCAAACCGACCCCACCCCCTGGCCGGTCGCCCCCAGTCAGATCTCGAACTGTGCGCGGGCCACCTCAGCGGAGACGACGACGAAGATCTCCCGACGCAGCCGGTTGTGCTCCTCATCGAGGTCGTAACCGCGATAGGACTCGGCGTCGGCCCAGTCATTGGTGATGGCGTAGTCCCAACTGCCCTCCCGCAGCGCCGCGTCGGTGCCGGCGCTCATGGCCAGCTGCCCGGGCAGGTTGAGCGCGAGCATGCCGTCCAGTCCCTTCCGCAACAGTGCCTTGTCAGCCGCCTCCTGCTCCGGAGTGTCAGCCTTCCGCAACCGCCCGACCACCACGTTCCTGATCATGCGTCAAGTCTGCCACGGCGGCGACGGCAGGCGGCTGCGTCCGCAACTCATGGAGCACCTGTTCGATCTCCCGTACCAGTTTGGCAATCCCGCGTTCGGTCAGCACCAGATGGACCGACCCGGTGCGGTGGCCGAGGTCGATCTGGGCCTCGGCGCGCGTCACCTCGTGCGACATCTGACATTCGTCATCAACGGTCACCCACGTTTCCAACGCGATCCCGAGAAACGTATTCAGGCTCATGATCCTCCGCCCGTTTGTGCTGGTAGATTGCCGAACACAGTGTTTGGCGGCGCGGCAACGAAAACAAGCGGATTGCATCCCCGCAACGGGTGACAGGGACGGCCGGCCGGTGACGCGGCGCGGTTACCGGCCGACAACTGATGGAGATCACGATGGCGAGGACACCGAAGGCCAGGGCGCTCGGCGCGGCACTGCGCCAGGCCCGCGAAGGCGAGGGCATGCTGTTGCGGGAACTGGCGACGGCCATCAACCGTGACCTCGGTGTGGTGTCCAGATGGGAGACCGGGGAACGGACACCGAAACCGGAAGTCGTCGCCCAGATTCTCACGAAGTTGGGCGTGCCGGCCGACCGCTACGACCAGATCATGACGCTCGCGTACGGCACCGAAGAGTCCCAGTGGGTGGCCACCACGCTGCCCGAACAGCGGCAGCAGATGGCCGCGTACGTCGAGTGGGAACAAAATGCGACAGCCATCGTGGAAGTCGCACCGCTATTGGTGCCCGGTCTGCTGCAAACCAGCGACTACATTCGCGCCATCATGACGGCGGGCGGTGTTCCGGAAGGTGAAATCGCTTCGCGCGTGACATTCCGAATCGGCCGCCGTGAAGCCATCACGAAACCGAATCCGGCGAAGCTGCTCGTGCTCCTCGGACAAGGTGCGCTCTATCAGGATGTGGGCGGCCCGGAGGTGATGGCCGCCCAGTTGCGGCACCTGCTCGACATGGCGATCCGGCCCAATATCGACCTGCGAATCATGCCGGACCACAGCGGCTGGCACCCGGGACTGGAGAGCGCGTTCACCCTGATCAGTGCCGACCGGCCGGCAGGCGCGCGGCGAACATCCGACGAGTCAATCGTGTTCGTGGGCAATCGTCGGTCGGTCCTCATGCTGCACGAGCAGAGCGATGTCGATGCCTACAAACGCGCGATCGATCGGACCATGCGCATTACGATGAGCCGGGAACGCTCCCTGACGTTCATCGCGGACGTGGCCAACGGCAGGACGGAGAGGAAATGACATCCGACCACACGTGGCGGAAGTCGCGTCGGAGCCAGAACGACGCGAATTGCGTCGAGGTGCGGCACATGCTGGACCAACTGCGTGACTCGAAGAACCCGGCGTCGGTGCTGCGTGTCGACGTGTCCTCGCTGGTCCGGACCGTGCGATCGGGCCGATTCGACCGGTGACCGTCGTTCAGTACGGTCGACCGATGACTATCACGGTCGCCGTGCTGACGGACGTCACGGACGAGGTCGTCGAGGCGTTCGGGCGGTTGTTGCCGCAGCTGACCCGGACCGCGCCGGTTCCGGACCGGGAAGCGCTGGGGCGGCTGGTTGCCTGCGAGAGCAACACCGTGCTGGTCGCGCGGAACGACGACGGGATTGTGGGCACGCTGACGCTCGTGCTGGTTCCGCTACCGACCGGGCTGCGGGCGCACATCGAGGACGTCGTCGTCGACGGAGCCGCTCGCGGGCAGGGCGTCGGCGAGGTGCTGACGCTGGAGGCGATCCGGTTGGCGCGGGCGGCCGGTTCACGGACCGTCGACCTCACGTCCCGACCGTCCCGGGTGGCCGCCAACCGGCTCTACCAGAAGCTCGGCTTCCGGCTGCGCGAGTCGCGGGTCTATCGGTTCGGGTAGCTCATCGCGGGGAGCGGGAGCGTCGCCTCGACGCGGAAACCGCCCTCCGAGCGCGGCCCCGCCCACAGCGACCCGCCCACCGCAGCCGCCCGCTCCCGCATCCCCAACACCCCGTGACCGGCTCCGGCCATAGCCGATGTGCCCGCCACGGCTGATGCGCCCGCCGCGGCTGATGCGCCCGCCGCGGCTGATGCGCCCGCCACAGCCGACGCGCCGGCCCCGTCGTCCTCCACCACGATCCGCACCGCTTTCGCGTCCACGTCAAAGTGCAGCCGCGCCGAGTCCGTTCCAGCGTGTTTGTGCACGTTCGTCAGGGCTTCCTGGACGATCCGGTACGCCGTCACGTCGACCGCTGTCGGGAGTTGGGCGACCGGGCCGTCGACGTCGACCCGCAGGCCGCAGCCGGCCAAAGCGGCGATCAGCTCGTCCAGCCGGGCCAGGCCGACCGTCGGGTCCGTCGGTGCCGCCGGGTCCTCCGGCTGGCGCAGCAGGCCGACCGTGGCGCTCAGTTCGTCCAGCGCGGTGCGGCTGGCCCTGCGGATGTGGCCCAGTGCCTGCCTGGCCTGTTCCGGGTCGGCGTCCAGCAGGTGCGCGCCGACGCCGGCCTGCACGTTGATCAGCGCGATGTGGTGCGCCACGACGTCGTGCAGGTCGCGGGCGATGCGCAGGCGTTCCTCCGCGACCCGCCGCCTGGCCTCCTGTTCGCGTGACTCCTCGGCCCGCCGCGCCCGGTCCACCACCTCCGCCAGGTAGGCGCGCCGGTTGCGCATCGCGTCGCCCAGCGCGAACGCCAGGCCGACGCCGACGACCGTGAGCAGGCTGTTGGGGTCGACGCCGTTGACGTGGACCAGTGCCACGTTGCCCGACCACAGCACGACCGCCGTGACCGCCGCGATCACCAGGGCCGTCCGGCGGCTGGACTTCAGCGTCACCGAGTACATCGCGACCATCACGACCAGCATCACCGGGCCGTGCGACGGGTCGACCGTGAAGTTCGCCAACGCGCACGCCACCGCGACGACCAGCACCGTTCGCGGCCAGCGGCGCCGGAACAGCAGCGCCACGCACGCCACGCCCACGATGGACATGCCGACCGCTGTGAACCGTGCCACCGGCACGCCCGGCCAGTGGTTGGGCCTGAGCACCTGCACGATGATCAGCGCGAACACGGTGAGGGCGATCAGGCCGTCGCCGCACACACCACGGGTGACACTGCGCACCCCGCTACGGTAGGCACACCGGGCCGTGATGCCATCCGCCGCTGGTGGCGCTGCCGTGTACTGCGTTCGTCGTACCTTCTGGCGAGGCGTCTGCGTTCGCGGTACCGGGAAGACCCACCCGCGGGTGGACGCGACGCGGCGGCCGGGCCGTCAGTATGTGTCCGCGAACTGTCGCCGATCCGTCACGGGGGACGGACATCGGCCGATGACAGCAATGGATCACCGATCACCACAGGATCACAGAGGGAGACACCGGGGTATGCGCGCGACCACGACGAGACCGCCGGACGACCACGGGGCGGTGGGCGCCGTCTTCGCGGCCATCGGCCGGTTCGCCGTCCGATTCCGCTGGCTGGTGGTGATCGTGTGGCTCGCCGGCACGGTCGCCGCCGCCCACTTCCTGCCGTCGCTGGCCAGCGTCACCAACAGCGACAACGCGGACTTCCTGCCGGCCAGCGCACCGAGCGCACACGCGCAGACACTGTCCGGCGCGTTCCAGAAGTCCGGTGTACAGCCGATCACCGTGATCGTCGCCACGAACGCGCCGCAGCTCACTCCGGCCGACCGGAGCGCGATCGACGGCCTGACGTCGAGTTTGGGCCGGGTGTCCGGCGTCCAGCAGGTAAAGGACACCGGGCCGTCCAAGAACCAGCAGGCCGAACAGCTCCAGGTCCTGATCAAGATCGATCCGGGCGCGAACGGCGCGAAACCGGTCGTCGACGACCTGCGCTCGGCGATCACGAACGCGCACCTGCCGGCCGGCCTCCAGGCGCACCTGGCCGGCCAGGTCGCCGCCCAGGTGGACAACCAGGCCGCGAACGGCAACACCGGCGACAAGCTGCAGTACATGTCGGTCGGGCTGATCCTGGTCCTCCTCCTCCTGATCTTCCGGTCGATCCTGGCGCCGATCGTCACGTTGGCACCGGCGTTCCTGGTGGTCAGCCTGGCCGGCCCGCTGGTGGGCGCCGCGGGTGAGGCGGGCCTGAAGGTGTCGCCGCTGGCGCAGTTCCTGCTGATCGTGCTCATCCTGGGCGCCGGCACCGACTACGGCCTGTTCCTGATGTTCCGGGTCCGTGAGGAGATGGGCAGGGGACTGGCGCACCGCGACGCCGTCGTCCGTGCCGTGGCCAGGGTGGGTGAGTCCGTCACGTTCTCCGCGGGCACCGTCATGGCGGCGCTGGTGTCGCTGCTGGCGGCCAGTTTCGGCCTGTACGCCGACCTCGGCGTGCCGCTGGCGATCGGCATCGGCGTGATGCTCGTGGCCGCGCTGACACTGTTGCCCGCACTGCTGGCGATCCTGGGCAAGGCGGTGTTCTGGCCGACGAAGATCAGGGACGGCTCCGGCCGGGACGGCGTGTGGGGCAAGATCTCGGCGCGCATCGTGCAGCGCCCCGTGCTCACGCTGGTGGCGGGCGTCATCCTGTTCGGCGGCCTGGCGATCGCGTCGTTCGGCTACCAGTCCTCCGGCTTCGGCGGCACGGTGACGGCCCCCGCGGGCAGCGACTCGGCGGCAGGCGCCGACCTGCAGAACAAGTACTTCCCGGCGCTGGCCGCGTCGCCGACGAGCGTGCTGTTCCGGCTGCCGGACGCCGCGTGGGGCAACCCGTCCGTGCTCGCCGAGGCCGAGCAGCAGCTGACCGCGTCCGGCCAGTTCACCAAGGTGACCGGCGCGCTGGAGCCCAACGGCGTCCCACTGCCGGCGTCGGTCTACACGCAGCTGCACAACGAGTTGGGTCCGGCACAGCAACTGCCGCCGGTCCCGCCCGCGTCCGTGCACGTGCCGCCGGCCGAGTACCAGCTGTACCGGGCGACCGCGACGTACGTCAGCGCGGACGGCCACACCGTGCAGTTCCTGGCCGGCCTGAAGGCGGGCGACCCGAGCACGACCGAGGCGATGAACGCCGTCCCCGCCATCCGGGACGCGGTCACGTCGGTGGCGCACCGCATCGGGGCCGTCGACTCCGCCGTCGCCGGTGAGGCACCGGCGATCTACGACATCAGCGACATCTCCAGCAGCGACCTGGGCACGGTGATCCCGATCGCCATCGCCGTCATCGGTCTGCTGCTGGGCCTGGTGATGCGCAGTGTCGTGGCGCCGCTGTACCTGATCGCGTCGGTCGGCCTGTCCTACCTGGCCGCACTGGGACTGTCGGTGCTGCTGTTCATCAAGCTCGCCGGTGACGGCGGCCTGACGTTCTTCATGCCGTTCCTGATGTTCATCTTCCTGCTGGCACTGGGCGAGGACTACAACATCCTGGTGATGAGCCGCATCCGGGAGGAGGCGCACGGGCTGCCGCTGCGCAAGGCCATCACGCGGGCGCTGAGCACGACCGGCACCACGGTCACGTCGGCGGGCCTGATCCTGGCCGGCACGTTCGCGGTGTTCGCCGTGGCCGGTGGCAGCCTGGGCACGCAGATCCGCGACATCGGCGTGGGCCTCGCGGTCGGCATCCTGATGGACACCTTCCTGGTGCGGACACTGTTGGTGCCGTCCACGGCCGTGCTGCTGGGCCGCTGGAACTGGTGGCCGTCCAAGCTGGGCCGCAAGGGTTCGGCGCCCGGGGAGCCGCCGGACGCCGACACGCCTGCCCGGCCGGTGCCGGTGGGCAGCGGCAGCAGCTGAGCGACAGCCGGGTGACACGGCGGCCGATCCCGGGTTCGGGGTCGGCCGCCGTCGTGTCAGGAGTCGTCGTGTCAGGCGAGCAGTTCGGTCAGCCCGGCGGGCACCAGACGGGACGCGTGCGTCGTGGGCGACCACCAGACGGCGTGCACGTCAGGGCAATCCAGGATCGGGATGGAGTCCCGCCGGTACAGCGTCGGGTCGGTCGGCTCGGCGCGGAACACGAAGTCGATCTCGTGGCCCTCCCGGCCGGCCAGGACGAACCGGTTCTCCAGCACACCGAGCAGCCCGACGGACGTGAGGCCGCAACCCAACTCCTCCTCGATCTCCCGGGCGGCCCCGTCGGCGGCCAGTTCGCCGAACTCGACCGATCCGCCCAGCGGCCGGGCGTAACCGCCGTGATCGTCGTCGCCCTCGAACACGAGCAGCGCCCCGTCACCGGGCCGCGCGATCACCACCAGCGCCTTCACTCGGATCACGCGCCGCCTCACAATCGTCTCATAAATGTCTCACAACTACTGGGTGAGATGACGGTAGAGCGTCGCACGGGAGACGCCGACGGCCGCGGCGATCTCGTCCATCGTGTGGGTGCCGGCGGCGTGCAGCTCCCGGGCCGTGCGCAGGCCGTCGGGACTCATGGCCGGTGGTCGCCCGCTGCCGCGCCGCCGTGCCGGCGCGGGTTCGGCCAGCAGTCGGCGCACCCCGGCCAGCACCTCGGCCCGCAGCGCGTCCGCAGGCGCGTCGCCCAGCAGGATCACCGGGTCGGCCAGCATCGCGATCGCCTGTGTGGCGCGGACCCGGCCGGCCAGGTCCGGGTTCGGGCCGGCGACCATCCGGTGGGCCGTCGTCATCAGCTCGCTGTACCGGTGGAACGTCGCGTCGTGCGCGAACACGGCCATGTCGTGCAACACCATGCGCAGCAGGGCGCGGTGGGTGAGCAGCGTGTCGAGCATGCCCTCGATCGTCGGCCACCGGGTGACCGCCGGGTCGTCGCCCGCGACGGCGGACAGCGCCGCCTCCAGGTCGTCCAGCATCGGCTGGGTGAGCGCGGCCAGGATGTCCACCTTGGCCGGAAAGTGGTACAGCACAGCCGTTTTCGTGACACCCAGCCGGTCGGCGATCTCGCGCAGCGACGTCCGCTGGTAGCCGTGTCTGGCGAACAGGTCCCCGGCCACGGCCAGGATCTCCGCGCGCGTGTCCCGCTCCACGGCCGCCACGCTACCAGTTGACTGACCGTCGGTCAGCGGCCTAGCGTGACCGTACTGACCAACGGTCAGTAGCGACGCAAGGGGAGTCGACATGAAAATCTTGATCTCGGGGGCGAGCATCGCCGGTCCGACGCTGGCCTACTGGCTGGCCGTACACGGCCACCGGCCCACCGTCGTCGAACTGGCGCCCGACATCCGCATGGGCGGTTACCCGATCGACGTGCGCGGCCCGGCCGTCCTGGTGGCCGAGCGGATGGGCGTCCTGTCGCGGGTCCGGGACCTCGCCG
>DASZXM010000680.1:0-5059 GCA_035546415.1 Pseudonocardiaceae bacterium | reverse complement strand
TGCGGTGGTGACGACCTGCTGGGCGATCTCGGCGGCCAGCGGGGTGACCAGCTGGTAGCTGGAGTGGCCGTCCAGCGGGGCGACGACGTGCATGCCCCGGCCGCCCGTGGTCTGCACGAACGGGGTCAGGCCGAGCCCGGTGCAGACGTCCCGGACGTGCCGGGCGGCGCGGCGCAGTTTCGGCACGCGGTCCTCGGCGGGTGGGTCCAGGTCGATGACGAGCCGGTCCGGGAACCGCATGGCGTCGACGGTGGACAGTGTCACGTGGAATTCGACGGCGCCCCGGCTGGCCAGGTGCAGCAGCGTCGCCCGGTCGTCGCAGACGACCTGCCGGATGAACCCTTGGTCGTCGGATCGCGGCACCTTCGCCACCGGCAGCCACGACGGCAGCCGGTCGGGCACCTCCCGCCGGAACGGTCCCTGCCCGCCGATGCCGTCGGGAAACAGTCGGACGGTCAGCGGTCGGCCACGCAGGTGCGGCACCATCGTGTCGGCGACGGTCTCGTAGTAGGCGAGTACGTCGCGCGCGGTGATGCCATCAGCCGGATAGGGCGTGCCCGTCGGATAGGCCGGCACGGGTCCCAGGCGGGGACGGGTGGGGCCGGGTCTCTCGCCGATGACGGTCATGGCGATCCGATACCCGTTGCGGGACAAGGACAAACATCATTCCTGCCGCACCACCGGACCGACCGGTCGGCCGCTTGGCACGTGCCCGCTGACGACGAGATCGGCCAGTGCGCGCAACGCGGCGGCCACCCGCTCGGTGGGGCACGCGGCGCGGGTCGCGCGCCGCAGATCGGCCGCCAACCCGGCGAGCAGCAGGTGGGCCATGCAGGGGGCGTCCAGGTCCGGCCGGGCCTGCGCGAGCAGCGTCCGCACGTGCTCGTACCAGCGTTGATAGGCGCCGACGCGGTACCGCGCGCCCGGTGAGGCCGTCTCCGACATGTGTACGAGGTCGAGGTTCGCGTCGAGGAACTCGACATAGGCGGAGAGGAACGCGCGCAACCGGTCGCCGGGCGGCGCGCCCGGCCCCAGCGGCGGCGGTCCGTGCAACGCGGCGGTGAGTTCCTGCTCCCGGGCGTCCAGGAGTGCGACGCCGAGCCCCGCCTTGTCGCCGAACCGGCGGAACAGGGTGCCCTTGCCGACGCCGGCCTCGGTGGCGATCTGGTCCATGGACACGTGGTCGACGCCGTGTTCGGCGAACAGCCGGGCGGTCGCCGCCAGGATCTTCGCCCGGTTCCGGGTGGCGTCGGAGCGTTCCTTGCGTTGTCGCGTCACCGTGTCGTCACTCACGGTGCCAGGACTTTAGTCCGTATGCCCGGGACCGCCACTCGAAACGCGGACCGCCCGGTGTCGGGGCACCGGGCGGTCCGTGGTTTCGGTTTCGGGTGGGTTCGGCGGTTTAGATGGGTGCGAAGAACTGGTTCGCGCCGCCGTTGTAGTACCAGGTGTCGATGTAGGCGCCGGGCAGGGCGTTGTCACCGCTCACGTCGAGCTTCAGGCCGCTCTGCGGGTTCGTGATCGTGTACGGCGTGTCCCACAGGTTCGGGTTGAGCGCGGTCGACCACACCTGCTGCGGGGCGTTGGCGCAGGTGAACTGGTACACGTTGTGGCCGGGCACCTCGTCGGTGGTCAGGCACTTGCCGCTGTTCACGTTCTTGATGTAGTAGTCGCCCGCGTTGTCGATCGGGAGGAACGTCCACTGCTGGTTGGACCCGCCGTTCGCCCAGTACGTGATGACCGGCGCGCCGTTGTCCAGCGACCCGCCCTCCACGTCCAGCAGCAGGCCGAACGTGTTGTTCGGCGTGAGGTGGACGGTGAAGGCGCTCTGGGCGTTGGCGCTGCCCATCCCGGTCACCACGAGGCCGACCACCCCGGCCGCGACGGCAGCGGCGCCGATGGCGCGGCGGGCTGACATGAACTTCATGGGTTGCTCCTGTTCTTCTTCTCCTGGTGGCCGCCCCCTCGTTGACCGCGGCCACGGTGGAACAGGAAGCCGGAGCAGGTGCCTTTGGTACGCATAACATCGCGCTTATGCGGGCGGGGTGGCGCCCGTGGGTGGCCTTCGTCCGTCTGCCTGATGGCAGGGCGTTCACCTGGGTGTCATGCTGTCGACATGCTTGCCGGTATCGACACGACGAGGCTGCGGGTCTTCCGTGAGGTGGTGGAACGCGGCTCGTTCACGGCGGCGGCAGCAGCGCTGAACATCAGTCAGCCTGCGGTCTCCCAGCACGTGGCCAAGCTCGAACAGGAAACCGGCTGTCCGTTGTTGGAGCGCTCGTCCCGGCGGCTTCGGCTGACCCAGGCCGGCGAGGTTTACCTGAGTCACATTCAGAACCTGCTGGCCGGCTTGGACGAGGCATACCGTGAGTTGGCGGCGCTGGCCGGGGCGGACACCGGGCAGTTGCGGGTCGCGTCGTTCCCCAGCGCGGCGGCCACCGTCGTGCCGCCGGTCATCGGTGCTTTTCGCCGGTCCATGCCGAAGGTGCGGATCGGACTGCACGAGGCCGACCCGCCCGTGTCGCTGCCGAAGCTGATGGCCGGGGACTTCGACCTGGTGCTGGCGTACGACTATCCGATCCTGGGTGTGCCGCGCGATCCGAGATTGGTGTGGCAGGTCGTGGCGCTGGACGCGATGGCGGCGGCGGTGCCGGTGGGCCACCCGTTGGCCGGGCGCGATGCCGTCATGCTGCAGGATCTGGCCCGCGAGGCCTGGGCGGCCCCGCATCACACGGTGTGCCGGGACGCCTTGGAGTTGGCGTGCCGGAAGGCGGGGTTCCAGCCGGACGTGGTCGCCGAGACGAACCACTACATGGCCATGTTGGGGATGGTCGCGTCCGGGGTGGGGGTGGCGGTGGTGCCGCGGTTGCTGGCCGGGGGAGTGCTGCCGGGTGGGGTGGTGTTGCGGCGGTTGGACGGGACCCGGTTGGTGCGGACGGTGGCCGTGGTGCGTCGGGCGGCGGGAAGCCGGACACCGTCGATGCGGAAGATGTCGGAACTGTTGTGCGAGTACCTGGCGGATCACGTGCAGCCGGACATGTCGGTGCGGTTGCCCGAACAGGTCGCGTGATCACATCGCCGGAGTCTGGCTGGTAGTTGGCCGCACCGCCGAGGCTGATGTCCTGCGTCGTTACTTCACCGGCCAGGCCGCGAAGTTGAAGCAGCCTGCCGCCGCGTTGCGGACGTGCACCACTCGGATGTGTGGTTGTCCCACCAACGCTGCCAGTTCTTGTTCCGCCTCCGCCGCTGTCGCCACCACCGTCGACTCCGCCATGTTGCCGTCGTGGTCGTAGCCGCGCACCACTTGGGCGCTTCCCGTCACGTCCAGTGGGTACGCCGAACCCGAGAATCCCTCGCACGCCTCCGGGTGTACGAAGACCGGGCCGCGCTCCGCGTACGGGCCCGCCGTGTCCGGTGGGGTGTACGCGATCAGCATGATGCGTTCGTTGTCCTGGGCCTTGCGCAGGCAGCAGCGCAGTGGCGCGCGGTCGCCAGGTGCGTTCTCGATGACCCGCAAGGGGTTCCCGGCTTCGTCCTTGCCCGACGCGCGGACGGATTCCAGTACGTCGGCCGGGATCGCTTCGATTCGGTAGTCGCTCACGTCATCGATCATCGCCGGTCGCCACCGGGATCGCTGGCGGGAATCCGACGTCGCGTTGGCGTACCGGGTTGGCCAGCGCGGCCAGGAGTTCTGGCAGTGCGTCCAGTCGGTGAGCGCTCACCACCTCGTCACAGTACGGCCACGCCGCCGCCATTCCGCCGACCAGCGGGCGGTATCCCGACCGTGCCGTTCTCGGGTTCGCCCACACGATGCGGAACGCCAGCCTCGACAGGGCCGCCATCGCCTTCGCCAGGTCTGTTGGGTCGCCGCTTTCCCAGCCGTCCGAGATGATCAGTACCACCGCGCCGCGTGCCATTCCGCGTCTGCCGTGATCGCGCAGGAACGACCGGACCGCCGACGCTATCCGCGTTCCGCCCGACCAGTCCGGGGCCGCCCTGCCGGCCCGCTCCAACGCCTCTCCGGGGCGTCCGGTCAGTTCCGGCGTCAACCGGGTCAGACGCGTGGCGAACGCGAAGACCTCCGCCTTGCGGCCGCGTGCCGCGCAGTACAGCAACTGGATCATCGCCCGCGCGTACGGCTGCATCGACCCGGAGATGTCGCACAGCACCACCAAGCGGCGTGGCACCTCGCGTGCCGTCGTGCGCTCCAGGCGCACCGGGTACCCGCCGGTCCGGCGTGCCTTCCGCAGTGACGTGCGCAGGTCCACCCGGTTGCCGGCCACCGCGCGCCGTTGGCGTCGGGACCGGCGCATCGGTGTGCGCAGCTCCCACTGTCGCATCAGGTCCGCCAGCACCGCGAGTTCCTCCGCCGTCAGCTCCGCGAAGTCCCTGGACGCCAGGCGTTCCCCCGCGCTCGCCAGGAACGGCACCTCCCGCGGGATGCCGCCGGACGACCGGCCGTCCGCGCTCGGCGTGCCACCCGACGAACCCACGCCCGGTTCCTGGCCGCGCTGCGACGCCGGATCGACCACACCGTCGAACACCCGGGAGAACACCGACTCGAACACCGGCAGTTGGGTCGGGTCGCTCACCAGTGTCGCCATCGCACACCAGTAGACCTCCCGCACGGTCGACGCCTCGACCACCACGAGAGCCTGCGCGAACCGCGCCGCCCGGTCCGGACCCACCGCCATGCCCGCGGCGCGCAGTTCGTCCGCGAACCTGGCGACCACGTCGGCCAGATCAGCCATCGGACACCAACGGCGCGAAGCCGGCCGCCCGCACCGTGTCCGCGTCCTCCGCGTACTTCACCACGACCCCGAGTGTGCTCTCCACCGCCGCGGAGTCCATATCGGACACTCCAAGGACGTGGAGTGCGTTGGCCCAGTTGATCGCCTCCGCCACCCCGGGCGGTTTCGTCAGTCCGAGCCCCCGCAGCCGGGCCACCGCCACCGCCACCCGGGACGCCAGCCACGATGTCGCCGACGGCACCCGCCTGCGAATGATGTCCGCGACCCGGTTCACGTCCGGGTACGCGATCCAGTGGTAGAGACACCGC
>DASZXM010000679.1:0-3057 GCA_035546415.1 Pseudonocardiaceae bacterium | reverse complement strand
GTCCATGCCAGCGCCACCACCGACGGGCTCGCACTCGCGCTGCGGCTGCTCGCGTTCGAGGGCGAGGTCATCGAGCTGAGCTGGTACGGCGACAAGGCGGTGAACGTGCGGCTCGGCGAGTTCTTCCACTCCCGCAGGCTGTCGGTCCGTGCCAGCCAGGTCGGCGCCGTCGCACCGGCCCGGCGGGCCCGCAGGGCGTTCCGCGACCGGCTCGCACTGGCGCTGGAACTGCTCGCCAACCCCGCGTTCGACGTGCTCATCACCGGCGACAGCGCGTTCACAGAGTTGCCCGATGTGATGCGGAAACTGGCCGGCGGTGAACTATTCGCGCTCTGCCAACGTATCAACTACTAGCCCAGCCAGCAGACGAGAGGACCGGCCTGTGTTCAGTGTGACCGTTCGCGACCATGTCATGGTCGCCCACAGTTTCCACGGCGAGGTCTTCGGTCCGGCACAACGCCTGCACGGCGCCACGTTCGTCGTCGACGCCACGTTTCGTCGCGCCGAACTGGACTCCGACAACATCGTCGTCGACATCGGACGCGCCGGTGCGGAACTTGCCGCGGTGCTGGCCGACCTCAACTACCGCAACCTGGACGACGAACCGGACTTCCGGGGCGTGAACACGTCGACCGAGTTCCTCGCCAAGGTCGTCGCCGACCGGCTCGCCGACCGCATCGCGGCAGGCGCGTTCGGCGAGAACGCCCGCGGACTGTCCGGTATCGAGGTGACACTGCACGAGTCGCACCTGGCGCGGGCGAGTTACGAGCGTCCGCTGTGAACCGCGTCGTGCACGTCGTGTTGCCCGGTGACGTCGACGACGACGCCGTGCCCAGCGGCGGCAACACCTACGACCGTCGGGTGTGCGAGCACCTCGCGGCGGACGGCTGGCGGGTCGACGAGATCGCCGTGCCCGGCTGTTGGCCACGCCCGGACGAGACGGCCCGCGCGGCACTGGGCGCGGCGCTCACCACGCTGCCCGACGACGCCGTCGTCCTGATGGACGGCCTGGTCGCCTGCGGCGTGCCGGACATCGTGGTGCCGCACGCGCAACGGCTGGGGCTGGTCGTGCTGGTGCACATGCCGCTGGCCGACGACACCGGCCTGCCCGCCGACGTCGCCGCCGACCTGGACGCCCGTGAGTGGGAGACGCTCGGCGCCGCGCACGCGGTCGTCACGACGAGTTGGTCGTCGGCTCGGCGGCTGATCAGCCACCACGGCCTGCCCGAGACCCGCGTGCACGTCGCCGCGCCCGGCACCGACACCGCGCCGGTCGCGCCCGGCACCGACGGCGTGACGAACCTGCTGTGCGTCGCCGCGCTCACCGAGGGCAAGGGACAGGACGTGCTGGTCAAGGCCGTCGCGGACGTTCCCGGGTTGCGCTGCCGGCTGGTCGGGCCGCTGCGTCGCGACCCCGAGTACGCGGCCCGGATCCGGCGGACGGCCGGTGACCGGGTGGAGATCACCGGGCCGCTGGTCGGCGACCGGCTGGCGGCCGCCTACGCGGCGGCGGACCTGTTCGTGCTGCCGTCCCGGCACGAGACGTACGGCATGGTCGTCACCGAGGCGCTGGCACACGGCCTGCCGGTGGTGACGACCACCGCGGGCGCACTGCCCGACACGCTCGGCCGCACCCAGGACGGCGTCGTGCCCGGCCTGCTCGTCCCGCCCGACGACCCGTCGGCGTTCACGGCCGCGTTACGCCGCTGGCGCGACGAACCCGACCTGCGGCGGCAGTTGCGGCGGGCCGCGCTGCACCGGCGGGTCGCGTTGCGCGGTTGGGCCGACACGGCCCGGGCCATCGCCGGCGTGCTGACGTTGGCCTGTCACCGAGCACCGGGGGTGGCCTGATGAGCACCGACACCGGCAGGGTCACCCCGGACTGGCTGGCGTTGCGGGAGGACGCCGACGCGGCGGCGCGGGCACCGGAACTGCTCGGCCCGCTGCGCGCCTACCTGGGCACTGTGCCGCGCGGTTCCCGGCTGGTGATCCGCGACCTGGGATGCGGCACCGGGTCGATGGGCCGGTGGCTGTCCACCCGGCTGGCCGGCGAGCAGCGCTGGATCATGCACGACCGCGATTCGGGCCTGCTGGACATCGCGGTGGCGAGCATGACGCGCCCGGCGGCGGACGGCAGCCCGGTGATGGTCGTGCCGAAACCCGGTGACATCACGACGTTGCGCGCTGACGACCTGTCCGGCACGTCCCTGGTGACGGCATCGGCGCTGCTGGACATCCTCACGTTCGACGAGGTGGACGAGCTGGCGGCGGCGTGCGTCAGCGCGCGCTGCCCGGCGCTGCTGGTGCTGTCCGTGGTCGGGAAGGTCGACATCACGCCGGCCGAACCGCTGGACGCCGAGCTCACGGCCGCGTTCAACGCCCACCAGTGTCGGGTCGTGGACGGCCGGCACCTGCTCGGCCCGACGGCCGTGGACGCGATGGCGGTGGCGTTCGGCAGGCGCGGCGCGACGGTCCTGGACTGCCCGAGCCCCTGGCAGCTGGGCCGCGGCCAGGCTGCGCTGGCCGCCGAGTGGCTGACCGGCTGGGTGGACGCGGCATGCCGACAGCAACCCGGCCTCAGCGGCCAGGCCCGGCCCTACCTGCGGCGCCGACTGGCCGAATGCGCTGCCGGCCGCCTGCGCGTCGTCGTGCACCACCGTGACCTGCTGGCGTTCCCGCCGGCCATCGGAGCGTCTTCATGACACGCATGCTGGGACACGCGGACGGAGACGACCTGCTGGGGAATCACGCCCCGCCGGCCGGGCCGGTCGGGGTGGTGCAGGCCGGTGCCGGCCGGGGCGAGCCGCCGTTGCGGAGGGGATCGGGTCCGGTTGGCCGGGATGCGGTGCGGTCGGCGGAGCCGGGGTTCGGTGTCGAGCCGGGCGTGCCGGCTCGATCGGAGCTCGGCCGGCCGGGTGCGGTGGGCGCCGACGACCCCGGTGCCCGCGACCCCGTTGCCCACGACCCCGGTCGGCGCGCGGCGGCGGTATCCGCCGTGGGGCTGTTCGTTCGCCTTCGGGTCGCTGTGCGGTCGGCGTGGCCGTGGTTGCGGCTGCT
>DASZXM010000678.1:0-6306 GCA_035546415.1 Pseudonocardiaceae bacterium | reverse complement strand
GGATCTAGCGGATCTAGTGGATCTAGCGCTCCGGCGGGGTGCGTTCGGCGGGGTCTGCACCGGTTGGCATTGGGGTGCGTTTGGTCGGCTGGTTCCGTTGGTTGGGTGGCTTGGGGGACTGGGTGGGCGGGCGGCGGTTTGTGTTCAGGAGGCGCCCCGACCCCTCGTTTCAGGGTGTGCCACGGCTTTTCGGCTTTGTGCGAGGGGACCGGGGGCGCGCTGGTTCGTCGCGTTCGGGTTTGGTGGGCGCCCGGCGGTTGGGTCGGGGTTCGGGCCGGTTTTCGTCGGGATTGTTTCGGGCCGCCGGGTTCCGGTTTCTTGGGGGCAAGGGCCGT
Source organism: Pseudonocardiaceae bacterium (assembly GCA_035546415.1). GTDB lineage: Bacteria > Actinomycetota > Actinomycetes > Mycobacteriales > Pseudonocardiaceae > DATEPR01. The sequence goes on along the minus strand of DASZXM010000678.1, from coordinate 5,971 downwards.
GTTGTCTGCGTTAGGTCAGTGCCATTCCGGGGACGCGGGCTCGGATGGCGTTCATGGTCGCCTCGTCCGAGACTCCCTGCCAGTCGTACCTCGGTGTGTATGGGGTTGTGAGGGCGCTGACTTCCTCGTCGGTCAGTTCGATGTCCAGTGATGTGATCGCGTCGCTGATTTGCTTGATTGAACCGGCGCCGACCAGTGGTGCCGTGACGACTGGTTGGCGGCGCAGCCAGGCCAGGGCTACTGCTGCGCGGCTGACGCCGTGGGCTGCCGCTACTGTGCCGACCGCGTCGATGATGGCTTTGTTGGAGGCCTCCTGGTCTTGTGAGTAGAGCAGGTCGGCGTAGGCGCCGTCGGTTTCCGCGCGTGCCGTGGACCTCGCGTCGTCCCAGGCCCTCGCCAGGCGGCCGCGGGCCAGTGGGCTCCAGATGATTGTGCCGACACCCTCGTCCAGGCACAGCGGGATCATTTCGCGCTCCTCCTCGCGGGCGAGCAGGTTGTAGTGGTCCTGCATGGATACGAACCGGGCCCAGCCGTGCTGCTTCTGCAGGTGCAGGGCCTTCGCGAACTCCCAGGCGGGCATGGATGACGCGCCGAGGTAACGCACCTTGCCGGCCTTGACCACGTCGTGCAGTGCTTCGAGGGTCTCCTCCAGGGGTGTGGAGTGGTCGTTGCGGTGTACCTGGTAGATGTCGATGTAGTCGGTGCCCAGTCGCCGCAGCGAGTGGTCGACCTCCGTCATGATCGCCTTGCGGGACAGGCCTTTCCCGTTGGGTCCGGGGCGCATCGGGTGACGCAGTTTGGTGGCGACCACCACGTCGTCCCGGTCGGCGAAGTCGCGCAGTGCGCGGCCGAGGATCTCCTCGCTGGACCCGTTGGAGTACATGTTGGCCGTGTCGAAGAAGTTGATGCCGGCGTCCAGGGCGTGCTTGATCAGCGGGCGCGCCTCCTGTTCGCCGAGGGACCAGACCGGATGGCCGCGATCGGGTTCGCCGTAGGTCATCGCACCGATCGCGATGGGCGAGACGTCCAGGCCGGTGGTGCCTAGCTTCACATAACGCATGGGTGGTCTCCTGTGCCGACAACACGCGGACGATCCTCCGCAAGTGCTCGCCAAACTAGCGGAGGATTCTCCGCGAGTCAAACGTGGGGGATGATCGGGGCATGACCGACGGGACGCCGACCACCTACGGCACGCAGCGCAAGGCCGCCGCGCGCAACCGGGTGGCGATCATCGAGGCCGCGCACGAGCTGTTCGCGCAGAACCCCCTCGTGACGCTCAGCGAGGTCGCCAAGCGCGCCGGTGTCGGCGCCGGCACGCTCTACCGGCACTTCCCCACCCGTGAGGATCTGATCCTGGCGGCCTACCAGCACGACATCGAACGCCTCACCACCACCGCCGACGAGGTACTGGCGCGGCACTCGTCGGCGAAGGCCGCGTTCGTCGAGTGGTTCGAGACGCTGTCCGCCTACATCCGCATCAAGCACGGCCTCGGCGACGCCCTGCACAGCGCCGCCGCCCAGGACCTGATCAACGCCTCCTGGGCGCCGACCACGGCCGCCGTCGCGAAACTCGTCGACGCCTGCGTGGCCGAGGGCACCATCGCCGCCGGCCACGACCCCGCCGACATCATCATGCTGATGAGCTTCCTGTGGCGGGTCCCGAACAACGACGAGGGCGTGGCCCAGGGGCGGCGCCTGATGGCTGCCGTGTTCTCCGGCCTGGAGCGAGCGCCCCGGCCGATCTGAACTCCTACGGGGTCCGGCCGAACACCGCGCGGTAGTCGGCGGCGGCGTTCGGGTCCAACTCCAAGGACTGCGGCTGGGCCACCGCCGGCTCGCCGTCGCGGGTAAACGACATGACGATGCCGACCGCGAACATCAGCACGGCCGCGAACGGCGCGTACGACAGCGGCGGCACGACCTTGTAGATGGCGCCGAACAGCGCCGCGCCCGTCATGCCCACGCTCAGCGTGCACGCCACGTACACCGCCCACCGCCGGGGATGGTCGCGCAGCCCGCGCAGCGCCCCGACCGACACGAGCAGGTAGATGATCGCCAGCGCGAACCCGCCGAACACCGAGCCCCAACTGAACATCGCCACGTAGTGCGGCACCGAGCCCTGCGCGAACAGGCCGGGCCAGCCGATGGTCAGCAGGATGACGCCGAAGTTCACCAGCAGCACGGTGACCGACGCGCCGGTGGGAGTGCCGCGCCTGCCGACGACACCCAGGCCGGCGGGCAGCCAGCGGTCCCTGGCCATCGCGTACAGGCCACGGCTGGCCGACACCGAGCAGCCGATCAGCACGGCGAGCATGTTCAGCACCACGACCAGTTCGACCAGTCTGCGCAGCGCCACCGAGCCGTAGCCGCCGTCGGTGACCGGACCGGCCAGCCCGAACAGCGGTGCGCCCGCGTTGCGCTCCAGCGCACCCAGGTCGAAACGGTACCCGGCGATCTGCGTGTACGCGCCGAGGATGTAGAAGCCGGCCACGGCCAGCACCGAGATCAGCACGGCACGCGGCACGTCCCGCTTGGGGTGGGCCGTCTCCTCACCGAGGTTGGCCGCCGTCTCGAACCCGGTGAAGAACAGCACGCCGTAGAGCACGCCGAAGAACACGCCGCCGATCCCCTGCGGCGACGAGCTGGGCATGAACGCCCGGGCCACGTGGTTGCCGGCGCCCACCTTGATGATCACCACGACGCAGAACGCCAGCACCACGGTGATCGACAGGAACGCCAGCACCAACTGCACCCGGCTGGACAGCATGACACCCAGGTACAGCACGATCGCCAGGCCGGCCAGCAGGATCATGTCCCACGCCGACTCCGGCAGCGGCGTGATGCCGAACTCGGCGGCGATCGTGTCGTGGACCGTGCCGCCGATCATCACCAGGATGCCGGCGCCCAGCACCAGCACACCGGAGTAGTAGAGTACGCCCGCCGCCGCGCCGGTTCGCACGCCGAGCCCGTCGGTCACGTAGTTGTACAGCGACCCGGTGGCCTGGATGCGTTTCGCGTACTGCGACACGATCCAGCCCAGGCCGAGCACGCCGACGGCGGAGATCACCACCGACAGCGGCGCCGCCGCACCGGCACCGCTGCCCGACGCGTTGAGTCCGACCAGCAGTGGCACCAGGAACGCGATGCAGAACACCGGTCCCATCACGCCGACCGACTGGGCGATGACGTCCACGAGCGACAGTGAGCCACCTAGTTTCCCCGACTCACCAACGGGGTCGGTGTACTGGGCCATCGTGCCTCCTCGTACGGTCGGTGTCAGGCGGGGAAGAAGCGCTTCAGGTAGGTCGTGACCAGCGCGGTGGCGTGGTCGCGGGCGGCGTCGGCCCGTTCGTCCGATTCGGCGAGCACCGCCTCCGGTGTCATCCCCCTGGCCCGCAGCTGCTGCTCGCCGCCGTTGGCCACCCAGCGGGCCAGGCCCGCCGTCGTCACCTCCGGATGGAACTGGACGCCCATGCTGCGGCCGATCCGGTACGCCTGCGGGCCGGACGCGTTGGACGCCAGCACGACCGCGCCCGGTGGCACGGTGAACGAGTCGAAGTGCCACTGCAGCCACGGCCCGTTCGGCAGGTCCTCGGAGGTCACGTCGTACCAGCCGATCTCCGGCTGCGCGGACCTGGCGACCGTGCCCCCCAGCGACCGCGCGAGCACCTGTGCGCCGAAACAGATCCCGAACACCGCGCCACCCCGGTCCACGGCGTCGGCCAGCCAGCGCAGCTCCGGTAACAGCCAGTTGCCGATGCCGGCGTCGTCGAACGCGCTCCAGGGCGCGCCCATCGGTACCAGCAGGTCGTAGTCGTCACTGTCCGGAAAGGACATCGAGACGTTCGGCTCGTGGAACCGGGTCAGCGGGACGACGTTGATCTCGTCCACCTGCCAGCCGCACTCGCGCAGTGCGGCGCCGATCATTCCCGTCTCCGACGCCGCGTCGTGCAGCACACACAGCGCGCGCATGATCCCCCCTACACGGTGGTGACCCGGACCGGTAATCGCTTGATGCCGTTGACGAAGTTGCTGCGCATCCGCGGCACGTCACCGGCCAGCTCGATGCTTGCCAGCCTGGGCAGCAGCGTCTCGAACATCAGGCGGATCTCCAGTCGGGCCAGGTTGTTGCCGAGGCAGTAGTGCGGCCCCGACTTGCCGAACGTCACGTGGTCGTTGGGCCGCCGGGTCACGTCGAACTCGTACGGCCGGTCGAACACGTCCTCGTCGCGATTGCCGGACGCGAACCACATCACCACCTTGTCCCCCGCGCGGATGTGCCGGCCGTGCAGCTCGACGTCCACCGTCGCGGTGCGCCGGAAGTGGTACACCGGGCTCGCCCAGCGCAGCAGCTCCTCGACGGCCGTCGGGATCAACTCGGGCCGGTCGCGCAGCAGCCGCAACTGGTCCGGGTGCTCGATCAGGGCGAGCATCGAGTGGCTGATCGTATGCCGGGTGGTCTCGTTGCCGGCCACCACGAGCATCAGGAAATTCGTGTCGAACTCGTTGGCGGACAACGGTTGCCCGTCGATCGGGTGCCCGTTGACCAGCCGGCTGACGAGGTCCTCGCCGTCGCCGCCGCGGCGCTGCCGGGCCAGCTCCCGGCCGTACTCGAACACCTCGACGGCCGCGGGCGACCGGAACGGCAGGTGCCGGTACCGGGCGCTGTCCGCGTCGGTGATCAGCACGTCGGCGTACTCCGGGTCGGTGTTGCCGATCATCTTGTTGCCCCACGTGACCAGCCGGCCCCGGTCCGCCTCCGGGACGTCCAGCATCCGGCTGAACACCTGGATCGGGAAGTCGGCCGCGATGTCGGCGACGAAGTCGAACTCCCGGTTGCGCAGTGCCCGGTCCACCGTGACCTCGGTCAGCCCGCGCAGGAAGTCCTCGTACCGGCGCAGGGTCTGCGCGCCGAAGTCGCGCTGCAGCAGCTTGCGCAACGCGCGGTGCCGAACGCCGTCGCACTCCAGCATCGACCGCCGCAGGTCGCGCTGTTGGGCGTCGACCTCCTCCAGGTTGACGAAATGGGTCGACGTGAACCGCTCGGCGTCCCGGTTGACCGCGACGATGTCCGCGTGCCGGGTGATCGACCAGAAGCCGGAGTTGGGCGCGGGCTCCGGGTTCCAGTGCACCGGTGCCTCGCGACGGAGCACGTCGAACATGCCCCAGGCCGCGCCGCGTTCGAAGGCGTCGAGGTCGGTCAGGTCGACCTCGCTGGTGACGGTCATCCCGACCCTCCCTTACATGTGGTAGGCGTACTCGCGGAACTCCCAGTCGGTCACCCATTTGCCGAACCGGGCCAGTTCGTCGCGCTTGTAGGCGAGGAACACCTGGACGAACCGCTCGCCGAGCAGGTCGGTGAACTCGGTGTCGGCCGACAGCGCGTCCAGTGCGGACGCCAGCTGCTGCGGCAGCAGGTCGGCCCGCTCCGGGTCGTAGCCGTACCCGGCCAACGGTGCCGGCACGGCCAGGTTGTCCCGGATGCCCAGGTACGCGGCCGCGAGCACACCGGCCGTGATCAGGTACGGGTTGGCGGTCGCGTCACCGAGACGCAGTTCCAACCGGGTGGCCGCGCCCCGCTCCGGCGGGACGCGGACCATGGCGCTGCGGTTGTCCAGGCCCCAGTCGATCAGCCACGGCGCCATCGTGTCCGGGCCGAACCGCTTGTAGGAGTTGATCGTCGGGTTGGCCAGTGCGGCCAGGGCGGGCGCGTGTGCCAGCAGGCCGGCGATCGCGCCGGTGGCGATCTTGGACAGGCCGTACTCGCCCGACGGCTCGTCGAACAGGGAGTTGCCGTCGCTGTCGGACGTGCTGAAGTGGACGTGGAAGCCGGAGCCGCCCTCGTCGTTGAACGGCTTGGGCATGAACGTCGCCAGCTGGCCGCGACGGCGGGCGAGCTCCTTGACGGCGTCCTTGAAACGGTGCGCGCGGTCGCCGGCGTCGAGCGCCGCGGAGTGCCACAGGTTGATCT
>DASZXM010000677.1:0-3808 GCA_035546415.1 Pseudonocardiaceae bacterium | reverse complement strand
CGGACACCAGCCGCGTCTCGGCGGCCAGCCGGGTCAGCGGCCGGATCGCCGCCACCCGCAGCGCGACCGCCAGCACGATCACCACCAGCAGCAGGCCGATCGCGATCCCGACGCACACCCACACCAGCACGGCGGACGTGTGGTTCAGCGTGACCACGGCCCGGTCCCGGGCCGTGGTCAACGCGGTGAGCAGGCCCGTCATGCTGCTGCGGACGTCGTCGAACGCGACCTTGCCGGCGTTGACGTTCGACGTGACGTCGGGCTGGTGGGTGGCGTCGACGCGGTTGACCGTGGGCGTGGCGTAGCGGCTGCGCCAGTCCTCCGCCAGCTGGATGACCCGCTCCAGGTCGGGCACGATCTCGGATTGCTGGCCGATCAGCGACCGCAGTTGCCGCTGTGCGTCCTGTTGGGTGGCCAGCCCGTCGTCGTAGGGCGCGAGGTAGTCCGACCGCGCGGCCAGGGCGTAGCCGCGGACGCCGGTCTCCTGGTCGATCAGTGCCGCCTGCAGTCGCAGCGCCTGCTGGATCGCCGGGTCCAACTGGTCGATCACCTTGCCGCGCGCGATGTACTGGTTCCGCAGCGCGACACCGCCCGCGGCCATCGCGCCGACGGCGATCACGGCGACGGCCAGCACGGCGACGTTGATGATCCTGCGCAGCGGCCAGCGGGCCGCGACGACCTCGCGGCCGGTCCGGGAGTCGGTCATTCCGCGCGCGTCCAGGGGTGGGCCCCGAGGGCGAGCACGGCGAGGTCGTCGTCCAGGTCGCCGCCGTTCAGCTCGCGGACCCGGTCGATCACCAGGTCCAGCAGCCGCTCGGCGCGGGGCTCGCCGGCCGCCGACGCAGGCGTGAGACGCAGGAACGACTCGATGATGTCGGTGAGCCGCCCGATGCCCAGCCGTTCCGGCCCCTCGCCGAGGCGGCCCTCGATGAGCCCGTCAGTGTACAGCAGGACGGTCCAGCGTTCGGCCAGCTCGATCTCGGCGCTGGGCCAGTCCACCTCGTCACCGACGCCCAGCGGTGCGGCCACCGGGGCGTCGAGCTGCCGGACGGTCTCGCCGTCCAACAGCAGCGGCGGCGGATGCCCGGCCAGGTGCAGCCGCGCGTGCGCCCGGTCCGGCGCCACGGACAGCATGCACAGCGTCGCGAACAGCGCGTCGGGGTGGCGTTCGTGCTCGAACACCTGCCGCAGCGTGGGCAGGATCTCGGCGACGGGCCTGCCGGCCAGCACCATGGTGCGCCACGCGACGCGCAGGCAGACGCCGAGCGCGGCCTCGTCCGGTCCGTGCCCGCACACGTCGCCGACGACGGCGTGCACCCAGCCGTCGGCGGCCTGCACGACGTCGAAGAAGTCGCCGCCCAGCAGCATCCGCTGGCCGCCGGACCGGTAGCGGGTGGCGACCGACAGCCACGGGTCGGACACCAGCGGCGAGGGCAGCAGCCCGCGTTCCAGGCGGGCGTTCTCCTCGGCGTAGATCCGCGCCTGGTGCAGCTGCCGCTGGATCTCCTCGGAGCGGCGGCGTTCCACGGCGTAACGGATGACGCGGGCCAGCAGCGGTCCGTCGACCTGCCCCTTGACCAGGTAGTCCTGGGCACCGGCGGCGACGGCCTCCTCGCCGCGGTGCTCGTCGGTCAGCCCGGTCAGCACGACGACGGCGACCTGCGGCGTGTGTCGCTGGAGCCACCGCAGGCCGTCCAGCCCGGTGGTGTCCGGTAGGCCGAGGTCGAGCAGCACGCACGTGACGGCCGGCAGCAGCGGTTTGGCCTCCCCCAGGGAGCGGGCGCGGTGCATGGTGACCGGGGCACTCGCGTCCAGCAGATACTCCTCGACCAGGAGCGCGTCGCCGTCGTCGTCCTCGATCAGCAGGATCGGGGTGTCACCCGACCCGCCGGGTGTGGCCACCTCGCGCGCCACATCCTGAGCTGTCATCTCGCCCTGTTCGTGCTCGGGTTCACGGGCGCCGGCCCAGCGAACACTCGATCCGGTCGAGCAAAGATAGCGGTCGACATCCCGGACCGGGGCCGCGACCGGCCTCACGCGGACCTCACGCCACAGGCACCGAACACAGCACCCCACCGTCCCCTCACCACCGGACACACCACGGCTCTGCATACCCACTACTGGCGGTTCTCAACCTCCCGGAGTTGGGGCGCCGCGCAGCGTCACCGACCGAAGCGGTCCGGATCGGCGGCGGACCAGTCGTCGACCCAGTCGTCCGGCGGGTCGGCACGCAGCTGCCCCTCGGCCAGCCAGGTGTACAGCTCGGCGTAGGAACGCACGTCGTGCGGCCCGATGCGGCGGCGCAGCATGTGCGGTCGCAGCTGACCCGGTTCGCTGACCCCCATCGACGCCATGATCTGCAGGGCGCTGCGCACGGTGGCGGCTTGGAAGCGGTGCACGCGCTCGGATTTGTCGGCGACATCGAGCGCACGGGCCCGCCGGGCGTCCTGCGTGGCGACGCCCACCGGGCAGCGGTTGGTGTGGCACTTCTGCGCCTGGATGCAGCCGACCGCGAACATCATCGCGCGGGCGGCGTTGGTGTAGTCGGCGCCCTGGATGAGCCGCTTCACGATGTCCGCGCCGGTGGCGACCTTCCCGCTGGCCCCGATCCGGATGCGGTCCCGCAGCCCGGTGCCCACCAGGGCGTTGTGCACGGTGATGAGCCCTTCGGTGAGCGGCATCCCGATGTGGTCGGCGAACTCCAGCGGCGCCGCCCCGGTACCGCCTTCCGCGCCGTCGACGACGATGAAGTCCGGCGTGATGTCCTCCTCCAGCATCGCCTTGCAGACGGCGAGGAACTGGCGGCGCGATCCCAGGCACAGCTTGAACCCGGTCGGCTTGCCGCTCAGCTCGCGCATGGTGGCGACGAACTGGACGAGTTCCCGTGGCGTGCCGAACACCCGGTGGTAGGGCGGTGAGGTGACGGTCTGCCCGACGGGCACGTCACGCACCTTCGCGATCTCCGCGTTGACCTTGCTCCCCGGCAACACACCGCCGATCCCCGGCTTGGCGCCCTGGGACAGCTTCAGCGACACGCATTTCACGTTGTCGTGCTTGGCCTTCTCGGCGAACTCGGCGGCGTCGAAGTCGCCATCCTTGGTGCGGCAACCGAAGTAGGCGGTCCCGATCTCCCAGATGAGATCGCCGCCGGGCCGCAGGTGGTACTCCGACAGCCCGCCCTCGCCGGTGTCGTGCGCGAACCCGCCACGCGCGGCGCCGGTGTTCAACGCCAGAACGGCGTTACTGGACAACGATCCGAAGCTCATGGCGCTCACGTTGAGCAAGGCCATGTCGTAGTTCCCGACGCGCACCCTCGGCGGCTCGGCGGGCGCTTTCGTCGGTGCCATGGAGTGCACGAAGAACTCGTACCCGTCGGCGTAGACGTCCCGCTCGGTCCCGAAGGGCTGCTCGGCGGCGGTCCCCTTGGCCCGCTGGTAGACGATGCTCCGCACGTCACGGTCGAACGGACGCCCGTCGAAGTTCCGCTCGACGAAGTACTGCTGCAACTCGGGCCGGATCGCTTCGAACAGGAACCGGAAGTGCCCCAGAATCGGGTAGTTCCGCAACACGGAATGCCGCCGCTGCACGAGATCGAGAACCCCGACGGCGCCGACCACCAACGCGGGCCCGGCGAGAATCCACCACAGCGGCGACAACGCACTCGACCCGGCGGCCGCGACCCCGACGAGCACCACCAGCCCGACAACCCCGACCCGCACCATGACCGGACCCCATCCAGCGAGAAGCCACCCGAGCAGCCGAACCGTACCCGCAGGTCAACCCACCAACCAGCAGCGGGGTCGGAGGC
>DASZXM010000676.1:0-17765 GCA_035546415.1 Pseudonocardiaceae bacterium | reverse complement strand
GTCACCGCCGCCGTGCACGACCTCCAACAGCGTCGCGCCCAGGTCGTCCAGGACGCGGCCGAGACTGGCTCGAGGTAGTTCGGTCACTGCCGCACGCACCACCTGGCCCTTGGATCCAGTTGGCCCACTGTAGTTCGCCTGCCCGGGCCGGGCCAGTGATCAGCCGGCGGGCAGCCGGTCGCAGCGCCGGCCGCCGAGGTTGACGCTGACGATCCGGCCCGACCCGTCACGGGTGAAGTAGCCACGCATGCCCTTCATCGCGCCCCCGGTGACCACGTACTGGTCCGGCCCGTCGGCGACCAGTCCGAGCAGGACCGGCTCCGACTGTTGGTCCACCTCGCCGATTTCGGCCAGCACCTCCGGTTTCACCGACATGTTCACCACCAGGTTGGGCAACTGCGGCGCGATGGTCACCGACAGCGCGATCGCGTCGTAGTCGCCCGCGTACTCGGCCAGCGTCTCCGCCGTGACCGGGAGCAGTTCCGGTTCCGGTTCGACGACGCCGAGGTACGTCTTCAGCGCCCAGTCGACGATCTCGGTGTTGAGCTGCTCGCCGCTGGGCCCGCAGTTGGTCAGCACGGTGACGGCGAAGTCCCGTTCCGGCACCAGCACGAACGCCGAGTGCTGGCCGATCGTCGTACCGCCGTGCTGGACGAGTGTCACGTCACCGCGCCCGCGCAGCATCCAGCTGATGCCGACGGCGTCGCCCAGCGCGTTGCCGGGCATCCGGACGGTCGGCTCGCGCATCGACCGCACCAGGGCGGCGGGTAGCAACTGCTCACCGGAGGTTGTCCGGCCGTCCGCGAGGTGGAACCTGGCCCAGGTGATCTGATCGGCGGCGGTGGCGGCCATGCCACCGGCCGGCGCCGCCGAGCGCGGCAGCGCCCACGGCCGCGCGACCGTCACCGTGCCGTCCGGACTGTTGTTGTGCCCCACCGCGAACCGGCGGGTCATCACGTCGCTCGCGGAGAAGTACGTGTCCCGCATGCCGATCGGGTCCAGCAGCAGGTCCTGGATCGCCCGCTCGTAGGGCTTTCCGGTGACCTTCTCGATGAGCAGACCGGCCAGCGACAGCGACGCGTTGTTGTACGACACCTCGGCGCCCAGCGCGTTGACCTGGTCGATGTCGGCCATGCCGGCGACGTACCGGTCGAGCGCGTCGGCACCGGCACCGGTGTCCTTGTGGTAGTCGCCGTCCCAGCCCGCCGTGTGGTTGAGCAGGTGCAGCACCGTCACCTCGGCGGCCACCGACTCGTCCTTCAGCCGCAGTTCGGGGACGTACCGGCGGACCGGCGCCGACAGGTCGACCAGTCCCTGGTCGACGAGCCGCAGGATCGCGGTCGCCGTGTAGGTCTTGCCGGTCGAGCCGAACTGGAACAGCGTCGACGCGTCGACCGGCAGCGGGTTCTCCACCGAGGTCACGCCGTGGAAGGCGTACTCCTCGGTGCCGCCGTGGTAGATGCCGACGGCCGCACCCGGCACGCCCAGCGCGGTGGCCCGGTCCGCCAGGACGGCGGCGAGGGAGACGTCGTTCATCGATTTCGCCTTTCTGGGCTGAGATCTGTTCAGGCCGATCTGATTAGGCCGCGATCCATTCGGTGGACGTGGTGACCGCCGCCAGTTCGTCGGCCAGCGGCGTGACGCCAAGGCCCGGTCCGGACGGGACGGTGAGGTGGCCGTCGGACAGCACGAACGGCTCGGTGACGTCGGTGCGGAAGTAGCGGTCGGACGCGGACGTGTCGCCGGGCAGGGTGAAACCGGGCAGCGCGGCCAGTGCCACGTTCGCGGCGCGGCCGATCCCGGTCTCCAACATGCCGCCGCACCACACCGCGACGCCGTGCGCGGCGCACACGTCGTGGATGCGCCTGGCCTCCAGGTAGCCGCCGACCCGGCCGGGCTTGATGTTGACGATCCGGCAGGCCCCCAGCCGGATGGCCGCCGCGGCCGTGGCGGCCGACGTGATCGACTCGTCCAGGCAGATCGGCGTGCTGACGACCGTGGCCAGTTCGGCGTGGCCGAGCACGTCCTCCTCGTCCAGCGGCTGCTCGATCAGCAGCAGGTCGAACGCGTCCAGCCGGGCCAGGTGCCGGGCGTCGGCCACGGTGTACGCGGTGTTGGCGTCCACCTGCAGCAGCACGTCGTCGCCGAAGCGTTCGCGCACCGCCCGCACCGGCGCGACGTCCCAGCCCGGTTGGATCTTCAGTTTGATCCGCAGGTAGCCGTCGTCCAGGTAACCGGCCACCGCGTCCAGCAACTGCGGGACGGTGTCCATGATGCCGACCGACACCCCGCACGCGACCCGGTCACGGACCGCGCCCAGCTCCCTGGCCAGCGGCCGGCCCTCGGCCCGCAGTTCGGCGTCCAGCACGGCCGTCTCCAACGCGCACTTGGCCATCCGGTGTCCCTTGAACGGCGCGAGGACCGGCCCGACGAGTGCCGCGTCGACCCGTTCGGCGCCCAGCAGCGCCGGGATCAGGAACCGGCGCAGCACGTCCTGTGCCGCGTCGACGTACTCGGGCGAGTACAGCGGGTCGGTCATCGCGACGCACTCGCCCCAGCCCTCGGCGTCGTCGGTGACCACCCGCAGCAGCAGCACGTCCCGCCCGGTCTGCACGCCGAACGACGTCCGGAACGGCGCGACCAGGGGCATGCTGATCCGCCGCAGTTCGATGCCCGTCAGCTTCATCCTCGGCTCCTCACAGTTCCACGACGTACCAGCCGGCGCGGTCGAAACCGGTGACCCGGGCGCCCTCGCCCAGCAGGCCACCGAGCACCTCGCGCACCGCGATCCGCCATTCCTTGGCCCGGCCCGGGTTCCCGCCCCTCAGTGCCTCCACGTCCGGCGGCACGGCGACGAGCACGGTGGCCGCGTCGGACCGCCCGACGACCGGTTCGCCCGCCGGCCCCCGGCCCAGTGCCACGGCCGCACCACCGGCGCGCAGACCCGTGGCGTCGGCGGTCCACCGCTCGCCCGCGCACGCGGCGGCCACCCTCGGGTCGGTGAGGTGCCAGCGCAGCAGCAGCCGGTCGGTGTCGTCGTCGCCGTTGATCCCGTCGTTCATGCCGCCGTAGAAGTTCGGCAGGTACTCGGCCGGCCGGCCGCCCAGCTTGGCGATGTTGAAGTAGGCGTTGCGGGCCACCAACGGGTCGAACGTCCACTCGATCTCCGCGACGTTCCTGCGCAACGCCCAGGCCCGCTGGTGCAGCTTGAGGGCGTAGCCGACGTGTCGACCGGCCACAGTGGACGAGACGCCGGCGATGTGGCTGTGCAGCGCACCGCCCGCCGGTGACGTGAAGAACCCGACACCGGCACCGACCAGCTGGTCCCCGTCGAACGCGGCGGCCACGTAGTTGCCGGCCTTGCTCAGCGCGCGCAGCAGTTCGGTGCTGACCGGTTGGCTGCCGTCCGGGTGCCAGATCTCGTCGTACAGCGCGATGATCCCGGCCAGCTCGGCCAGTTGGCCGGTCTCCCGGACGATCACGTCGGCTGCCACGGCGGCGCGGTAGGCGCACGCCGCGGCCTGTTCCACGGCGTCGGTCATGGTCGGGTTCCCGTGTCCGCGAGCAGGTCGGCCAGCAGCGCGGCGACCAGCGCGGTGCGCCCGGGCAGTTCGTCGACCAGGACGTGTTCGTCGTCGGCGTGCGCACCGCCGCCGCTGGCGCCCAGCCCGTCCAGGGTGGGGACGCCGACGCCCGCGGTGAAGTTCCCGTCCGACGCGCCGCCGACGGCCGCGCCGCGCAGCGGCGGCAGGCCCAGCGCAGCGGCCAGTTCCCCGGCACGGGCGAACAGTGACGCGGACGACGCGGCCTCCAGCGGCGGCCGGTTCGGGCCGCCGGTCACGGTCAGCTTCGCGTCCGGCAGCACCGGCTGCAACGCGTGCATGGCCGCGTCCACCCGGTCCTGCTCGGCCCGGTTGGACGCGCGGACGTCGACGGCGAAGCCACCGGCCGCCGGCACGGTGTTGCTCGTGGTGCCCGACTGCAACCGGGTCGGTGTGACCGTGGTGCCCAGCGCCGGGTCGGCCAGCGCGGCCACCGCCTGGACCTGGTGGGCCAGTTCGATCGTCGCGTTGACGCCTTTCTCCGGTTCCAGGCCGGCGTGCGCGGCCCGGCCGTGCGCGGTCACCTCGTACAGCGACACGCCCTTGCGTTCGGTCTTCAGCGCACGCCCGGCAGCCGCCTCCAGCACGAGTGCCGCCGCGCATCCGGCGGCCTCGGTCTCGATCAGCCCCCTGGATGTGGGGGAGCCGAGTTCCTCGTCGCCGGTGACCAGGACCGTGACGCCGTCGGCGTCGGCCAGCGTGGCCACGGCGTGCAACGCCATGACCAGACCGGCTTTCATGTCGAAACAGCCCGGTCCACGCAGCACGCCGTCGGTCACCGTGAACGGGTGCGTGGCCAGCGTGCCCAACGGCCAGACCGTGTCGTGGTGGCAGAGCACCAGCACCCGTCGCGGGCCGCTGCCCAGGCGCCACCGCAGGTGCGTGCGGCCGTCCAGCACGATGCGTTCGGCCGGGACCCCGAGCCGTTGGGCGCCCAGCCGGGCGACCACGTCCGCGCTGGCCGCGACCGCGGCCAGATCCGCCGACGGCGACTCGCACGTCACCAGCGTCTCGATGTCCCGGACCAGTTGCGCGGTCGTCACGTCAGTCCACCTTCGGTGTGGCGCGGGCACCGTGGTGCACGTACCGGGCGCCCCCGGCCAGTGTGTAGAACATGACCGGCACCCATGTCTCGGTCTCCGGCGGGCGGACCACGAACAGGTCGGGCTCGACCGCGACCATCGGGTACTCCTCGGTCGGATCGGGCACCAGTTCGGCCAGTGGCCCGGTCACCGTGGTGCGCAGCCGAGGACCGTCCTCGCCGGCCAGGACCGCCATCCGCACCGACGCGCGTTCGTAAGTGCCCAGCCACGGCGTGATGTCGACGGTGACCGGTTCCTCGGGCGGCGTCAGCGGTTCGGGCACGTCGATGCCGGTCACGTCGGCGAAGATCTCCCGGTACAGGTCCTGGTAGAGGTCGCGGGCGTGGCCGCCGTTGGTGAGCAGCGCGACGGCGACACCCTGTTCGGGCAGCAGCCGCAGGAACGCCGACTGGCCGATCGTGTTGCCGTCGTGGCCGATCAGCCGGTGACCGGACCAGCCGTAGCGGATCCAGCCCAGGCCCCACGAGTCGCCGAGGCTGTGCGTGTCGGGCAGGTCGGCGTGCTTGTCCGCCATGGTCGCCGCCGTCTTCTCGGTGAGCACGCGGGTGCCGTCGGCGGCCACGCCACCGGTCAGGTGCATGCGGGCGAACGCCAGCACGTCCCGGACCGTCGACGTGATCAGGCCGGCCGGCCCCACAGCGCGCGGCAGTCCCCACGCGGGGGCCTTGGCAGGTGGCGCGCCGCCCTCCGCCACGTGGCCGACGGCCGCGCCGAACAGCAGGGCCTCCTCGGGCAGCGTCACGGTGTGGGTCAGGCCCAGCGGGGTGAACAAGCGGTCGCGGATGGCCGCGTCCCACGTCTGTCCGGTGACCTTCTCGATGAGCCTGCCCACCAGCGTGAACCCGGCGTTGCAGTAGGACCACGTGGCGCCGAGCGGATGGTTCTGCGCCGCGTCGGCCAGCAGCGCGACGTAGCGCTCGACGCAGTCGTCGCCGCGGCCGGTGTCGGTGAAGATGTCGCCGTCGATGCCGCTGGTGTGGGTGAGCAGGTGCCGCAGCGTGACCCGCTTGGTCACCTCGGGGTCGGAGAGCCGCAACTCGGGCAGCACGTCGACGACCGGGGCGTCGAGGTCGAGCTTGCCCTCGTCGACCAGTTGCATCGCCACGGTCGCCGTCCACACCTTGCTGATCGACCCGATCTGGAACACCGAGTCCGTCGTCGCGGCCACGCCGGTGTCGATGTTGAGCACCCCGAACGCGGCCTCGACCAGGTCGTCGTCCGGGTCGCCGACCCGCAGCACGCCCAGTTGCGCGCCGGGAACGCCGTGCCGCCGCGCCAGCACGGCGAGCCGCCGCTGCCAGTGGCCGGCGTCCAGCTTCGGCCGACGGCCGCCCGCGTACCGCTCCAGCCAGTCGACGATCCGCTCGTTGAAGTCGATCCGGTGCGACGGCGGCCCGTTCACGATCATCAGGTGCGGCCCGCCCGGGTACAGCACCAGGCGCGTCGGCACGCCCTGTTCGCGCAGTGCCGCGTGCCACTGCTGTGCCTGGCCGACCGGGCAGCGCCGATCCTCGGCACCCTGGATGATCAGCGTCGGCGTGCGCACGTCGGCGACCCGCGCGAACGGCGACAACTCGGCCAGCCGCCGCGGGTCGCGCCAGGGCAACGCGCGCAGTTCGTCGGCGGCCAGCAGATGCCCGACGTCGGAGGTGCCGGCGACGCTGGTCAGGTCGGCACACACACCGCCGGTGACGGCCGCAGCGAAGCGGTCGTCGTGACTGGTCAGGTAGCACGTCATGTAGCCGCCGTAGCTGTAGCCGGCGACCGCGAGCCGCCGCGGATCGGCGACACCCTCGGCGACGAGGGTGTCCAGTGGCTCCAGGAAGTCCCGCGCGTCGGCCTCGCCCCACGCGCCGACCGCGGCGGTGAAGAACGCCCGGCCGTACCCGTCGCTGGCGCGCGGGTTGACCAGCAGCACGGCCCAACCCTTGGCGGCCAGTTCCTGGTGGTACAGGTGCACGTCGTCGGCGGCACCGTGCCACGCGTTGTGCGGGCCGCCGTGCACGTCCAGCAGCAGTGGCAGCGGTCCCTGCCGGTCCGGGTCACGGACCAACCAGCCCTGCACGACCGTGCCGTCGGAGATCGTGAACTCCCGCGACTGGCGGGGGAACCACTCGACGTCGGCCAGCTTCGCGCCGTGTCCGGTGTGGACTGTCTCGGCGCCGGACGCGAGGTCCACGGTGGCGATCTCGCCGAACGACGTCGCCGTGACCAGCGTGACGGCCACCGTGGTGCCGGCGACCGATACGCCGGCGACGATCCGGTCCGCGCCGCCCATCACCAGCCGTGGCTCACCGCCGGCCGCACCGACCCGGTACAGGTGGGTGCAGCCGCGGTCCCGCACGCAGAACAGCACGTCCGCGCCGACGAGCTGCGGCGGCGCACCCGGGTAGGCAGGCGCACCGGTCATGACGTTGCGGTCCAGCGGCCCGGCCAGGTCGGTCAGCTCGGCCGCCGGCACGTCGGCGGCACCGGAGACGGGCAACCGGAACAGCCCAGCCTGTCCGGTCGGCCCGTCGACGCTGCCGACGACCAGCAGGGTCTGACCGTCCCCGGTCCAGGTGACCGTCGCGGCGACACCGTCGGCGAACCCGGCGAGCACCGGATCACCGCCCGCCGCGTCCACGACGTACACCGCGGACCGGTAGACCAGGTCCGCGTCCTCGGCCGTCGCCGCGGTGAACGCCAGCCGGTCACCATCGGGCGACCACGCCGGTTCACCCGCGTGCCAGTCGCCCTCGGTCACCTGGCGGCACTCGCCGGACGCGACGTCGACGACGTGCACGTGGGCCCGGAACGTGCCCAGCAGACCCATGCCGTCGGCCTGGTAGTCCAACCGGTCGGCCACGATCGGCGCGCCTGCCCGCCGTTTCCGGGCGGCGTCGTCCTCGCCCGGCACGGCGGCGGTGTCCACGGCGGCCGTGAACGCCAGGCGGGTGCCGTCCGGGCTCCACACCGGCCGTCCCGCGCCCAGCGGCAGCGACGTCACCTGCTCGGGTTCGCCGCCGTCGGCCGGCAGCAGCCACACCTGGGCCGGACCGTCCGAACCGGACCGCAGGAAGGCCAGCCGGGACCCGTCCGGCGACCACACCGGCGCACCGTCGCCTGTGCCCCGGGTGAGCCGGACCGGCTCACCGCCCGCCGTGTCGACCCGCCACAGGGACGTGACCGGCTTGTCGGCGGCCATGTCCTGGGTGCGCAGCACGTACACGATCCGGCTGCCGTCCGGCGATGCCGCCGGGTCCTCGGGAACGGCGATGTCGGCCAGGTCGCCGATGCGCAGGCGTCGGGTCACAGCGAACTCCTTCGTGGGTTCTGGCCACCCACGGCGGGCACCGGTTCTGCGGTGTGCGCGGCGAAGTGGCAGGCGGCGTGGTGGCGGTGCTCGGTGGAGGGCGTCTCGGTGCGGCAGATGTCGTTGGCCGGCCGGACGAGCGGCCCGATGGGGCAGCGCGGGTGGTAGCGGCAGCCGGACGGCGGATGGTGCGGGTCGGCCGGTTCGGCGTCGGCGACCGCGGATTCGGCGGCGGATTCGACGGTGGTGTCCGGCCGGTGTTCCGCGTCCGGCACGGCGGCCAGCAGGTCCCGCGTGTAGGGGTGCTGGGGGTCGGCGAGCACATCGGCGGTCGGCCCGTGCTCGACGATCCGGCCCAGGTACATCACGGCGATGCTCGTCGCGACGTAGCGCACCACGGCGAGGTTGTGCGAGATGAACAGCATCGACGTACCCGTCTCGCGCAGCACGTCGCGCAGCAGGTTCAGCACGGTGCCCTGGATCGACACGTCCAGCGCGGAGGTGATCTCGTCGGCGATCACCACCTCCGGCCGGGCCGCCAGCGCCCGGGCCAGCGCCACCCGCTGCCGCTGCCCGCCGGACAGCTGACCGGGGAACGCGCGGGCCAGGTCGGGGTCCAGTTCGACGAGTTCGAGCAGCCGTGCCACCTCGGCACGCCGGTCGACGGCGACTCCTTTGGGGATCGTCTCGCCGACGCTGGCGCTCACCGTCATCCTCGGGTCCAGCGACGAGTACGGGTCCTGGAACACCATCTGCACCGGCCGTCGCCGGCCGCGCGTGGGCACCGGCCGCCCGTCGAGCAGGATGCTCCCGGCGGTCACCGGGGCCAGGCCCACGGCGGCACGGGCCAGCGTCGACTTGCCCGAGCCGGACTCGCCGACCAGGCCGACGATCGCGCCGTCCGGCACGGCCAGGGTGACGCCGTCCACGGCGGTCAGGCCGTGCCGCCGGGTGCCGTAGCGGACCGAGACGCCGTCGAACCGCAGCTCACTCATTGCCACGCTCCGCGTGCCAGCACGCCACCCGCCGGCCGGCGGCGTCGGTCTCCAACGGCGGCTCCTCGGCGCGGCACCGGTCCGTCGCGAGTGGACAGCGCGGCGCGAACGCGCACCCGGGTGGGAAGCGCTCCGGGTCCGGCGCCCGGCCCGGGATGACGGCCATCGGCCGGTCCAGGTCGGTGCGCATGTCCGGCACGGCCGCGACCAGCGCCCGCGTGTACGGGTGCCGGGCGGACGTGCCCAGTTCGGTGGCCGGTAGGTCCTCGACGATCTTCCCGGCGTACATGACCAGCACCCGGTCGCACACCTGGCGGACGACCGCCACGTCATGGCTGATCAGCAGCAGCGCGACCGAGTCGTCGCGGCGGATTCTCGCCAGCAGGTCCAGGACCTGCCGCTGCACGGTCACGTCCAGCGCGGTGGTCGGTTCGTCGGCGACGATCAGCGCGGGCTTGCCCATCAGGCCCATGCCGATCATCGCGCGCTGCCGCATCCCGCCGGAGAACTCGTGCGGGTACTGGTGGGCCCGCCGCGCCGCCGCCGGCACCCGCACCGCCCGCAGCCGGTCGACCGCCTTCTCCAGTGCGGCGTTGCGG
Organism: Pseudonocardiaceae bacterium; assembly: GCA_035546415.1. Lineage (GTDB taxonomy): Bacteria > Actinomycetota > Actinomycetes > Mycobacteriales > Pseudonocardiaceae > DATEPR01. The sequence goes on along the minus strand of DASZXM010000676.1, from coordinate 8,171 downwards.
GACAGCCCGTCGTGCCGCTGCGCCACCTCGGCCAGTTGGCGGCCGATCCGCCGGGTCGGGTTCAGTGACGTCATCGGGTCCTGGAACACCATGGCCAGGCCGGTGCCCAGCAGGTGCCGGTGTGCCCGTGCCGTGCCGCGCAGCAGGTCGGTGCCCAGGAAGCGCAGGTGCCCGGCGGTGACCCGGCCGGGTTCGTCGATCAGCCGGGTCACCGCGAGCGCGGTCAGTGACTTGCCCGACCCGGACTCGCCCACGACACCGACGGCCTCGCCGTGGTCGATGCGGAACCCGACGCCACGCACCGGGCTGATCGGCCCGCCATGCCCGGGCAGTGTGACGACGACGTCGGCGACGTCCAGCACCGGGTCGCCGTCGACCGCGGGTGCGGGCGTGTCCGGCTGGCGCCGGACACGGCCCAGTGGCACCCGGCCCAGCGTCGTCGTCAGGCCGATGCCCTTGGCCAGCGCCTCACCGAACAGGTTGAACGCCAGCCCGGCGACGATCACCGCGATCCCCGGCGCGAGGGCGGCGACGGGCTGTTCGTAGATGCCGCCCAGCCCGGCGCCCAGCAGTTGACCCCAGTCGTAGGCGGGAGGCTGCACCCCGAGCCCGAGGAACGACAGGCTGGCGAACGCCAGGAGCGCCCCGCCCGCGCCGATCGCGGCGTTCACGATCAGCGGCTCGGCGACGTTGGGCAGCACGTGCCGCACCAGCAGCCGCACCCGTCCGACGCCGGCCACCCGCGCCGCCGCCACGTAGTCGCGCTGTTCGACACCGGCGACCAGGGTCTGCGCCAGGCGGGCGAACGCGGGTGCGCCCGCGAACCCGATGGCCAGCACGGCGCCCTTGGCGCCAACGCCGAACACCACCGCGAAGAACAGCGCCAGCAGGATGCCCGGGAACGCCACGGCGATGTTGACCACGGCCGCCACCGTGCGGGCCGCACGGCGGCCCAGCAGCACCCCGGCGGTACCCAGAACCAGCCCGACGACCACGGTGATCACCGTGGCCAGCAGGGCCAGTTCGATGGACAGCCTGCTGGCCACCAGCACGCGGAAGAAGATGTCCCGACCCAGGTTGTCGGTGCCGGCCCAGTGTCGCGCCGACGGACCCTGCAACATCGCCGCGACATCGGGCCGGGTGGCCTGCCCCGACCACAGCATCGGTGCGATGACCGCCAGAACCAGCACGACCAGCACACCGACGGTGGCGCACGCGCCGACCGGCGTGCGCACCACGGCGAGCCAGCGGGCGCCGGACCCGGGGCGGCGGGGAACGGCCGCGACAGTCGTGTGCACCACGGTTCAGCTCTCCCGGATCGTCGAACGCGGGTCGAGCAGCGCGAGCGCCACGTCGACGACGAGGTTCACGGCCAGCACGCCGATCCCGTACACGAGCACCACGCCCTGCACGACCGGGTAGTCCTTGCTCAGGATCGACGACACGATGGTGCTGCCCAGACCCGGCCAGGCGAACACGTTCTCCACCAGCACGGTGCCGGCGACCATCGTGGAGAGCAGCAGACCGCCCAGCGTGATCGTGGCCGTCAGCGCGTTGGGCAGCGCGTGCCGGACGTACACCGCCATGGGTGGCAGCCGTTTCGCACGGGCCGTACGCACGTAGTCGGCCTGCAGCACGCCGATCATCTCCACCCGCAGGATGCGGGACAGCACGGCCGCCGGGCCGATGGCCAGCGACAGCACCGGCAGCACGAACGAGTCCACACCGGACCGGCCGGCCACCGGCAGCCAGTGCAGGTGCACGCCGACGATCCACACCAGCACGACACCGACCAGGAAGTCCGGGATCGCGCCGACGAGCACGCTGGTCGTGGTGAACGCGAGCTCGGTACGACGGGCGCGGCCACCCCGCGTCACCACGCCCATGAACGTGCCCAGCGGTATCGCGATCACGATGGCCACCACGAACGCGGCGACCGCGAGTTGCAGCGTTGCGGGCAGCCGGTCGGCGATGATCCGGGACACCGGCAGCTGCGACGCCATCGACGCGCCGAAGTCACCGGTGAACACGCCGCGCAGGTAGTGCCAGTACTGCACCGGCAGCGGCAGGTCCAGGCCCAGCGCGTGCCGCCGTTCGGCGACCAGCTCCGGTGGCGCGCTGATGCCCAGCGCGGCCCGCACCGGGTCGCCGGGGATCAGGTGGATCATCAGGAACGCGGCGGTCAGCAGCACCCACAGGGACACGACGAACCGGCCGAGGCGGCGGACCGCGAAGCGCAGCGCGGGGCTGTCGGTGAGGGCGACGCCCGGTCGGGTGGCGGTCAGGCTGGCCACCGCGTCAGCTCGCCGTCATCCGGATCGTGGTGGGCAGCAGCACACCCACGACACCGAACGTGGCGCCCTTGCCGAAGATCTTCTCGACCTGGTTGGCGAACGGGATGGCGTCGGCGGACGACACGATGTGCGCCTCGGCGGCCAACCACTGCGCACAGCCGGCCGAGCCCTCGGCGCGCGCGGCCGCCGCGACGGCCGTGCTGTAGGCGGTGTTGTCGATGTGCGCGAAGTTGTCGCCCTTGGCCGGTGCGGGCCCGGACAGGAACGGCACGAGCTGGTCGGGCGAGCTGACGTTCACCGGTGTCCAGGCGATGTCCCAGTTTCCGGTGGAGAACAGCGTGTTCGTCGCCTGCGTGTCGTTCTGGCCGGTCATGGTCACCTTCACGCCGAGCTGCGTCCACTGCTGGGAGGCCAGGTCGGCCGCTGCCGAACCGGCCGAGCCGGACTGCGTGTCGTAGATGAACGTCATCGCCAGCTGTTTGCCGCCCTTGCCGCGGACACCGCCTGCGCCGACGGTCCAGCCGTCCGCGTCCAGCGTCGCCTTGGCCTTCGCCAGGTCGTGCGGCGGCAGCGCCTTCGCCACCGAGTTCCCCGGGCACGCGACCGGCGCGTTCGCGGCGAACGTCGTACCCGGCTCGCCCTCCCCGGACGTCAACACCTGTTCCAGCTGACCGAAGTCGACGGCCTCGGTCAGCGCCAGCCGCACCTGCTGGTCGTCCGCCGGCCGGCCGGCCGCCTCGTTGAACCACATCTCGCCGGCCAGGGCGGCCGTCTTGGCGGCGAACAGGTGCGAGGCGTCCAGCCGCTTGGCGTCCGGGCCGAGGATGGCGGCGGCGTTGATCTGATCGGACAGCAGCAGGTTCGCGGCCGTGGTCTCGTTCGGCACGATCTTCACCACGAGCGTCGCGGGCAGCCCCTGTGCGGACGTGGTCGCGCCGTTCGGGCCCCACGAGTAGCCGGAGCGCAGGGTGTACGTGTAGTGGTCGTCCGGGACGACCTGCGTCAGCCGGTACGGGCCGGTGCCGTCGGTGCCGGCGGCCAGGATCTTCCGGTCGGTCAGGCCCTTCGCGCACACCATCGGCACGCCGGCCAGGCCGTTGAGGATGAACGGCGCCGGGGCGGGCAGCGCGATCGTCACCGTGTTCGCCGCGGTGTCGGCGGTGGCCTTGGCGCCGGCCGGGATGAACACGCCCGTGAACGGGCTGCTGTTCTTCGGGTTCGCGACGTAGTTGACGTTGTCGGCAGCGGTCTGCGCGGTGAACGCGGAGCCGTCCGAGCAGGTGATCCCCTTGTGCAGCGTGAGGACCACGTTCTGGCCGTGTACCTGCCAGGACGTGGCCAGCTGCGACCGGACCTTGCCGGTCGCGTCGACGGACAGCAGCGGGTCGTAGGCGATGTAGCTCATCTGGTAGACGTTGCTGGCCGCCGACGCCTGCGGATCGAGGTTGCCGGGGTCGGCACTCATCGCCATGGTGAAGGTGCCACCGCTGACCGCCTCGTCACTGCCGCCGCCGCACGCGGCCACCACGGAGGCCGCGACGCACACGCCCGCGACGAAGCCGATCGTCCTGCGACTGACCAATCCGGCCATGCTGCGCTCCGCTCTGTGCGACGGCTGCGTTCGGATCTGGAAAGGCTGCCCGGCGACGTGCGATCTGTGTTCGTCGTGTCGCACGAGTCGAGGGGTGCCGACTTGTCCGATCGCACCAACCCGGGCCGGGGGTGGCATGCCGCAAGATGGGGGCGTGATGGTGCTGCGAGGTGGCCGGGTGATCGACCCGAGGTCGGGATCGGACACCGTGGCGGACGTGCTCGTCGACGGCGCGACGGTGGCCGCGGTCGGACCGGACCTCCCGGTTCCGGACGGCACGAGGGTGGTCGACGTGTCCGGGCTGGTCGTCGGACCCGGTTTCGTCGACCTGCACAGCCACGTGCACTCGGTCGCCGGCCAGCGGTTGCAGGCGATGGACGGCGTGACCACGGCGCTGGACCTGGAGGCAGGTCTGATGCCGGTGGAGCGCGCCTACACGGCAGCCGCCGAGCAGGGCAGGCCGCTCAACTACGGCTTCAGCGCGTCCTGGGGGTCGGCCCGCGCGCAGGTGCTGTTGGGCCGGGAACCGGACGCGTCGATCGAGTCCGGTCTGGCGGTGCTCGGCGTGCCGGGCTGGCAGCGGTCGTCGTCACCGGCCGAACTGACGGCGTGGCTGGCCCTGCTGGAGTCGGAACTGGCCGCGGGAGCGCTGGGCATCGGCGTCCTGATGGGGTACGCGCCGCGCACCGACCCGGCCGAGTTCCTCGCGGTGGCCCGCCTGGCCGCGCAGGCGCGCGTGCCGACGTACACCCACGTCCGCGAGTTGGTGGAGGCCGACCCGACGACACCGGTCGACGGCTCGGAGGAGGTCGTCGTCGCGGCGGCCGAAACCGGTGCCGCGATGCACCACTGCCACGTCAACAGCACGTCCCGCCGGCACATCGACCGTGTGCTGGACCTGCTGGACCGCAGCCGCGCCGAGGGCTCCCGGGTGACCGTCGAGGCGTATCCGTACGGGGCCGGCAGCACGGCGATCGGCGCGTTCTTCCTCGCCCCGGACCGCCTGCAGAAGTGGGGGCTGCGCCCGTCGAACATCGTCATGCTGGGCACGGGGGAGCGGATCGCGTCGGCGACCCGCCTGGCCGAACTGCGGGCCGACGCGCCGGCCGCCGAGTGCGTCCTGGAGTTCCTCGACGAACGCGACCCCACCGACCGCGCACTGCTGCACCGGTCGCTGGCCTTCCCGGACACGATCGTGGCCAGCGACGCGATGCCGGTGCAGTGGCCGACCGGCAGCCGCGACACCCGAGACTGGCCATTGCCCGCGGGTGGCACCACCCACCCCCGCACGGCGGGCACGTTCACCAAGACGCTGCGACTGATGGTCCGCGAGTCGGCGACGTGGTCCTGGCCGGAGGCCTTCCGCCGCTGCTCCGCGCTGCCCGCGCAGGTGCTGCACGACGTGGCGCCCGCGGCCCGCGGCAAGGGTTGGCTGGGTGCCGGCAGCGACGCGGACATCGTGGTGCTCGACCCGGACGCGCTGACGGACCGGGCGACGTTCGCCGATCCGACGCGGCCGTCGGTGGGGGTGCGCCACCTGTTGGTCAACGGTGAGCCGGTGATCGAGGCCGGCGTCCTGGTGACCGGCGCGTACCCGGGCCGCCCGCTGCGCGGCGAACCGGTGTGACTATTCGCTGAAATGCCAACGGCCCGAGCCCACCGCGTACACCGCGGCCCCATTGGCGACGCGCAGCAGTGTGGCGCCCCGCGTCGTGGTCACGTGCTTGCCCTCGACCAAGGGCACCGACACCGTCGCCGTCGCGTTGACCGGGATCGTCACGTCGAGGGTCAGGCCGCGGTCGGTACGGGTCCACGATGAGGTGACCGCGCCGCGGACCGTGTCGATCGTCGCCGCCACATGGTGCAGGTCCGGCGGCATCTGCGGGGCGACCGTCAGCGTCCGGTAACCGGCGCTCGTCGGTTCGATGCCGGCCAGCGCCGTGTACAGCGACGCGTTGATGCCGCTGAACATCGCGTGGTCGTGCGACTCCATGTTGGAGCTGTACGTCCACTGCTCCCAGTCGGTGGTGGCTCCCTGACCGATCTCGTAGCCGAACCCCGGGTACGTGGTCTGGTTCAGCACCGTCATCGCGACATCCGTGCGGCCGATGCGGGCCAGCGCGTCCATGAGATAGCGGGTGCCGAAGATGCCGGTGTCCAGGTGGCCGTGGTCGGTGTTCAGGATCGTGTCGACGAGGTGGTCACCGACCGCCCGCACGTCCTCGTCCGGCACCAGGCCGAGGGCCAGCGGCAGGATGCTGGTGGTCTGCCGGCCGTCGCCGTACCCGTCGCGGGCCGCGTTGAGGAACGTCGCGTTGAACGCCGTCCTGATGTCCGCCGCGAGTGTGGTGAAATGCGCCGCGTCCACCGTGTTGCCCAAGGCCTGCGCGGCCTGGGCGACATCCTTCGCCTGCAGGTAGGACAGCGCCGTGTTCACCAGGGACACCTCGCTGGTGCAGCTGCCGATGCCGGGGCTGCCGCGGCCGTCGTTCACTCCCGGCCCGTAGACCGGTGGGCACCAGTCGCCGAAGCCGTGGTTGTCCGGCCACGGCACGCTCGTCGCGTTCGCGTCGACGAACGCCTTCATCGCCGGGTACATCGCGGCCAACGTCGACCGGTCGCCGTATTGTTCGTACAGTGTCCAGGCCAGCGAGATCTGGTCGCCGCCCATGTCCGGGTTCTGCGCGTTGCCCGCGTCGTTCGGCAGGGCCGTGCCGGGTGGCATGTCGCGCAGGTAGTTGGCGTAGAAGCGGTCCATGTCGAACTCGCGCTCGGACGCGTCGTGGTAGGCCTGCACGTCCATGCCCGGCGGTGTGCGCTCGTCGCGCACCGGGTTGTCGGTCGGCACGCTCATCGAGTTGTTCAGGATCGTCCACCGGTTGTCCTGCCAGATCCGGTCGAGCAGCGCGTCGGACGACGTGAACGTGCCGGTCGACGTGACGTCGGCGTGGACGACCTGACCGGCGACCGAGTCGATCGTCGGTGTGCCCGGGTACCCGGTGACCTCGACGTACCGGAAACCGTGGTAGGTGAACCGCGGCTGGTAGGTCTCCACGGTGCCGGTGCCGGCGAGCGTGTACCGGTCGGTGGCGGCCGCGTTCCGGTTCGTCGTGGTGTCGAGCATGCCGTTCACGTCGAGTTCCTCGGCCGTCCGCATCCGCACCGTCGTGCCCGCCGGACCGCGGACCCGCAGCCGCTCCCAGCCGGCGATGTCCTGGCCGAGGTCGTAGACGTAGACACCGGGTTGCGGCTCGGTCATCCGCACCGGCCGAATGGTCCGCACCACGCGGACCGGCGGTACGTCGTCGGCGACCAGACTCGCGCCGGGCGCGGCCACCGTCGCCACCGGCGCCCAGTTCGCCGCGTCGAACCCCGGCCGGTCCCAGCCCGACGGATCCCGTCGCGCGTCATAGGACTCGCCGTCGTAGATGTCGTCGGCGACGATCGGGCCGTCGGCCCACGACCAGTCCGGTCCCGTGGTGACCTCCTGGCGGGAGCCGTCGGTGTAGGTGACCTCCAGGAGCATCGTCGCTTCCTTGGGGCCCAGCCACCGGAAGCCGTACGGGCTGAAGTTCGCGTCGTAGCCGTTGCCCAGCCACAGCCCGACGGCGTTCCCGCCCCGGCGCAGGTCCCGTGTCACGTCGTACGTCTGGTAGAGATCCCGCTGTTGGTAGGGCGTGTCCACCGGGTCGAGCACGTTGTCGCCGACGGTGTGGCCGTCGACGTGCAGCTCGTAGAAGCCCAGACCGTCCACATAGGCCCGTGCGCTCGCGATCGGCTTGTCGAGCGTGAACGAGTGCCGCAGCAGCGGGGCGGCCGGGCTCGGGTCCAGCAGCGTGATGCCGCCACCCGGCTCCAACTGCCCGTCGACGACCGGAGCCCGGGGGAACGACGGATCGGGGCTGCCGCCGAAGTCGTCGTCGAACAGTGCGGTGCCGTCGATGCCGTGCACGCTGAGGTTGTCGTAGAGCGAGTCCTCGGTGGAGTCACCGACGCGGAAGCCGATCGTGCCGCGGGAGAACGTGCTGTCCGCGAGCGTGTCGACGAGGACGCCGTCGATCCACGTGGTGATCGCCGGGCCGTTCGCCTCGACGCGCAGGTGGTGCCGACCACCCACGTTCTGCTGTGTGATCACGGAACCCACGTCGATGTCGGGTACCAGGTGGCTGAACGACCCGTTGACCTCCAGGTGCGGTCGCAGCACGACCGTGCCCGGGTCGACCTCCGAGTTCACCTGCCACAGGTAGAGGTTGTTCGGGTCCTGCGCGCGGAACACGACGCTCGCC
>DASZXM010000675.1:0-7415 GCA_035546415.1 Pseudonocardiaceae bacterium | reverse complement strand
GTTGCTCTGCGGGGTCTGGCCCACCACCATGCCTTTGCTCTGCGCCGAGTTGATGCTCCGCACGCTGACCCGGTAGCCCGCATCCTGCAACGCGCGGGTGGCCGGGGCGACCTGTTCGTTCATCACGAACGGCACCAACGGCCCGTGGCCCTGCGCGGACAGGAAGTTCGGGTCGGCGGCCGGGATGGGGGCGTTCGGGACGCCGGCCAGGATCTGTTCGAACGCGCGGTAGAACGGTGGTGCCGACACCGACGCACCGAACGCGAACGCACCGCCGCAGCTGGCGTCCCGGTTCAGCCTCGGTGGTTGGCTGGCGCAGATCTTGTCCGGCCGGGAGCCGTCCGCGAACACCAGCGAGGACGCGGCATAGCCGTCGACGATGGCCAGGTAGCCGACGGACTCGCTGTTCTGCGTGGTGCCGGTCTTCGCGGACAGCGGGATCGTCCAGTTGTTGGCCGCTGCCGCCGCCGCACCGGTGGCGCCCGGGTCGATGTTGTGGCTCATGCCGTTGCGGATCGTGTTCGCCTCGGCAGGCGAGATGACCTGTTCACACGGCTGCCGCAGCACCGGCACCGCCTTGCCGTAGCGGTCGGTCACCGACTGGACCGGGTTGGGCTCGCACCACACGCCACCGCTGGCCAGCGTCGCACCCACGTTCGCGTGCTCCAGCGGGGACAGCGGGGACACGCCGAGGGTGAACGACGGGCTGAGGTTGAACGACTTGATCTGCGTCTCGCTCCACAGCGGCGACGAGGACCGCGAGTCCTTCGGGTCGGTGACCGGCTTGGAGCCGTGCTGGTTGGACAGCATGGTGTGCCGCATGCCCAGCCGGTACGCCATGGTCAGCACGTTGTGCATGCCGTCGTTGATCTCCAGGCCGACGAACAGGGTGTTCGGCGAGTACGCCAGGCCCTGCCACACCGCCAGTGACGACGCCGTGCCGTCGTTGTTGCTGACCGTGTACGGCTGCGTGCGCCTGCCGATCTGGAACGTCGCCGTGTTCGGGTTGGGCAGCACCGTGTTCAGGCCGGCCTTGCCCTGCTCGAACGCGGACGCCGTGGTGAACAGCTTGTACGTGGAACCGCCGCCGAACTCGTCGTCCACGTTCGCGACCAGGTTCGTGGACGTCTCGCCGTTGCCGCCGTCCAGGCCGTAGTTGCGGTTGGCCACCATGGCCAGGACGTTGTGCTGGTGAGCGCCCGGCTGGACGACGACGAGCGTGTTCGCGACGCCGTGCTGGTTGGTGGGGACCCAGGTGTTCACCGCGTTCTTCGCGTCCGTGGCGACCTTCGGGTCCATCGTCGTCCTGATGGTGTAGCCGCCGGAGTTGATCTGTTCCTTGGTGAACCCGGCCTCCTCCAGGTACTGCACCACGTACGCGCAGAAGAACCCGGCGTCGGGCTGGATGTCGTAGCAGGTCGACGACGGGATGTTCGGGCCGCCGGGGATCACGCCCAACGGGGCGGCCTTGGCCTGGGCGCCCTGCGCGGCCGGGATCGAGCGGTACTTCACCATGTCGTCGATGACCAGGTTGCGCCGCTGCAACGCCTGCTGCGGGTGCGAGTACGGGTTGAACAGCACCGGGTTGTTCACCATGCCGGCCAACAGTGCGGCCTGCGGCACGGTGAGCTGTCCCGGCGACTCGTTGAAGTAGGCCTTCGCCGCCGCGCCGATACCGAACGGCCCCTTGGCTTCCGAGCCGAACGGGACGACGTTCAGGTAGCCGGTCAGGATCTGGTTCTTGGTCATCGTCTGGTCGAGCTGCACGGCGATCTTCGCCTCGCGCAGCTTGCGCACCACGGACTGGTCGGTGTCGGCCGCCTGCGCCGCCTTGGCCTGCGGTGTCGTCCCCCGGTCCACCACGTCGACCAGGTAGTTCTTGACGTACTGCTGGGTGATCGTGGACGCGCCCTGCGTGCTGCCACCGGAGGAGTTGTTCAACGCGGCACGGACCATGCCCTGCACGTCGATGCCGGACTCCTGGTAGAACCGGTGGTCCTCGATGTCGACCAGTGCCGCCACCATGTTCGGCGAGATCTGGTTGAACGACACCGGCAGCCGGTACTGGTCGAACAGTTGCGCGATGACGTGGCCGTTCTTGTCCTCCACGTTCGTCACCAGCGGCACCTGGGCCGTTTCCAGCGACGCGGACACGCTGTCCACCGAGTCGCTGACCTGGTTGGCCAACAGGCCGGCGCCGAGCGCGACCGGCGCCATCGTCCCCGCCAGCAACACCCCGGCGAGCGCGCACAGCAGCAGCATTCGAGCCACGCCGACCGGCACCCGCACCGCGTATAACACCCTGGACTGCCGCTGCGGTCCTTCAGTCATTCGTCTTCCGTTCCCATCAAGACACTTGGCCCCTGATTCCAGGACGCCGGAAACCTACCCGAAGATCATCGAATGTGACGTGGACAACATGAGAAGTCCGGGTGCCGGCACGCCCGGCCGGAATGATGGCCGGGCCCCCGTGGGCGTTGTACGACCCGGTCTTCGACACCGTGGACCGGATCGAGAACGACTACCACCGGTTCGCCCGACGAAAAGAAGCCTTTCCCCGGTATGGCCGATGAGTCGTCCGCACCGGCCGGCCCGCTCGACGTCCCGGTCACTCGCCGGCATGCGTGTCGTCGACGTCGGAGTTCGACGTTCGGTTGGTTCCGGGCAGCAGTAGGTCGAAGACCGGGTGTGGTGCCGCGTGGAGGAGCAGGAGCCTGCCACCTTCGGCGTGGGCCAGGGAGCGGGCCAGGGCCAGGCCGATGCCATGGTTGGCGGCCCGGTCCGACGTACGGGGAGCAAAGGCGCGTTCCGGGTCGGTCAGGCCGGGGCCTTGGTCGGCGACCTCGATGAGGAGGCCGTCGGCGACCGCCTGGGCGTTCACCGTGGTGGCGCCCGCCCCGTGCACCAGGGCGTTGTCGACCAGGACCTCCACCACGTGGCGGACCGCCGTCGTCGAGGCGCGTACCTCTGGCAGGTCCGGCAGGTAGGTCACGCGCAGCGTCCGGCCGCGTTCGGTGAACGCCGCCTGCCAGCGGTCGCGCACCGCGTCCAGCAGGTCGGCCACCGCGAGCGGAGCCGCACCGTCGGCCGGGTTCTCCCGCGCCAGTTGGAGCATGTCCTCGATGGTGGTGTGCAGCTGCTCGCCACGGCGCAGCGCCGTCGCCACAGCCTGCCGCAGGTCGGCGCCGGGCCGGGACAGCGCCGACTCCAGGCCGAGCAGCAGCGCCGTCAGCGGGGTGCGCAGTTGGTGCGACACCTGCGTGGTGAAGGCCCGCTCGCGCTCCAGCAGGCGGCCCAGTCGGCCGGCCGTGGCCTCGATCGCCTCGGCCAGGTGGTCCGCCTCGGTGATGTGCGAGCGGTCAGGGCGGATGGTGAAGTCGCCGTCACCGAGCGCCCGGGCGGACTCGGTCAGCCGTTCCAGTGGCGCGGCGACCCGGCGGCCCTGGTAGCGGGCGACCAGTCCGGCCAGCCCGACCGCGCCGACCGCCAGCAGCGCCATGATGGCCCAGGTGCGCAGGGTGTCGTCGGTGACATGGTCGTAGGGGATGGACACCCGGACCGTGGTCGCGACGGACTCGTCGGACGGCACCGGCGCGGACACCGCGAGGTCGGCGCCTTCGACCCCGGTGTGGACCAGCCCGTCCGCCGCTGCCGCCGCCAGCGCCGACGTGGCGGGGCCGCGGTGCCCGATCAGGCGTCCGGTCGTCGTGTAGATGCCGACGGTCAGATCCGCCGGCAGGCCGGCGGGCAGCCGGGCCGGGACACCGCCCACCGTGACCTTCTCCGGCACGACCGCCGTGACCCGGGTGGCGTCCCGCTGCAACGCGGTCACCGCCTGGCCGTAGTCGATGCTGTGGACCGCCACCGCAAGCGGCACGGCGAACAGCAGGACCGCCAGCGCGGCCACCACCATGATCGACGCCTGCACCCGGGCCCGCAGGGAACGGCCGGGCAGCCTGCTGTGCCGCCTGCTACCGGTCCGCATCCGCGACGGCGGTGAGGTCCGGACCGACACCACGCGCCTCCTTGTCGTTCTCTCCCCGCGGTTTCGATACGCGTCCATCTTGGCCGCCGAAGGTTAGAGCGGGCTTTGCCGTGCGATCACCGTCCGCTGACCGGTCTGCTCCTAACCTCGGACGGACAGCGGCCAACGGACGGTGCCGACCGACAGTGCCGACGGACGGTGCCGACCGACAGTGGCCGCTCGACACCGTCGCACGGGAGGACGTCGTGCTCCACTCGATCACGTGGGCGGCAGCCTACGATCGCGGCGTGAGTGCGACGCATCTGCTCGTGGTCGAGGACGACGCCGACATCGGCTTCGAGCTGCGGGAAGCGTTGACCGGCCACGGGTTCACCGTCGACTGGGCCACCACCGCAGCCGAGGCGGAACGTCAGGTCCAGCACGGGCAGCCGGACCTGATCCTGCTCGATCTGGGCCTGCCCGACCGCGACGGCGTCGCTCTGTGCCGCTCCCTGCGCACCACGCTGCCCAACACCGTCATCGTCGTGCTCACCGCCCGCACCGAGGAACTCGAGGTGGTCGTCGCCCTCGACGCCGGCGCGGACGACTACCTGACCAAACCGTTCCGCCTCACCGAGCTGTTGGCCCGGCTGCGGGCTCACCTGCGCCGCCAGTCCGCGGCGGCGGGCACGCCCGTCATCGTGGTAGGCGCCGTGCGCGTCGATCCGCACGCCCGCCGTGCGTGGGTGGGCGACACGGAACTGACGCTGCGCCCCAAGGAGTTCGACGTGCTGCACCTGCTCGTCGAACACGCGGGCCAGGTCGTCAGCCGGGACACCCTGATGGCGACGGTGTGGGACGAGCACTGGTTCGGATCGACCAAAACGCTCGATGTCCATGTCTCGGCCGTACGCCGCAAACTGGTCGACCGGGGCGAGAACCCGCAGCGGATCACCACACTGCGCAGCCGAGGATACCGGTACGAACGGGAAGTCTGATTGCGCGCGACGGGTCGGCGAAAGGCAAACACATCGCTAACCGTGCGTGAAACCGTGGTTGACCGACCAGCTCCTAGCGTGAAAGACGACCGCCTCCGCCCCCCGGGGAGATTCGATGCGACTCGTCCAGCACGCCGGCTCGCCAGCCGACTCCGCACGTCCGCCGCTGGTGCACCCGCCCTCGGCCGGCGCCGCGGCCACCACGGACGGCTTACCACGGTGGTCGGCACGGACCCGGCTGGCGGTGGTGGCCGGTGACGTCGCCCGCAGGCTGTCCCGGGCCACCGGGCTGGGCGCAGGCAGTGTGATCGGCGGCCGGGTCGTATTGCGGCTGCGGCCCGGTGCCCTGGCCGAGTTGACGCGCGGACGCACCACCGTGCTGGTCACCGGCACGAACGGCAAGACGACGACCACGGCGATGCTGGCCCGCGCCGTGTCCGAACTGGGCCCGGTGGCCATCAACGACAGTGGCGCCAACATGCCGGCCGGCCTGGTCGCGACCTTGGCCGGCCGGCCGACCGCCCAGTACGCCGTGCTGGAGGTCGACGAGGCACACCTGCCCGGTGTGCTGGCCGCCACGCGGCCGGCCATGGTGGTGCTGCTCAACCTCAGCCGGGACCAGATGGACCGCATGGGCGAGGTGCGGCGGACCGAACGCGCCCTGCGGGCGGCTCTGTCCCGCCACTCGTCGACGACCGTCGTGGCCAACTGCGACGACGTGCTGGTCACGTCGGTCGACGCCGTCACGCCACGCCCGGTGTGGGTATCCGCCGGGGCGGCCTGGCAAGCGGACGCCGCGGCGTGCCCACGCTGCGGCGACGCCGTGCACAACCGGTCCGGGGAATGGTGGTGCCGGTGCGGCCTGACCCGCCCCCGGCCGGACTGGACGGTCGAACAGCATGGCGTCCGCACCCCGGAGGGCCGGCACTTCCCGCTGGCGGTGGGCGTGCCCGGGCCGGCGAACCTGGGTAACGCGGCGATCGCCGCCGCGGCGGCGGTCGCCCTGGGCGCGCCGCTGATGCCGTCGTTGTACCGGATCGGCTCGATCAGCGACGTCGCCGGCCGCTATCGCCTGGTGGACCACCACGGTCGGCGCGTCCGGCTGCTGCTGGCCAAGAACCCGGCCGGGTGGCGGGAGACGCTGACCGTCGTCGGCGACCACGCCGGGCCGGTCGTCGTCGCGATCAACGCGCGGGACGCCGACGGCCGCGACCCGTCCTGGCTGTGGGACGTGCCCTTCGAACGACTGGCCGGCCGGCAGGTTGTCGCCGGCGGCGAACGGGCCGTGGACCTGTCCGTGCGGTTGACGTACGCCGAGGTGCCGCACGCGGTCGTTCCCAACCCGCTGGAGGCGATCGCCCACGTGCCACCGGGACCCGTGGACTTCATCGGCAACTACACGGCTTTCCAGGATCTGACCCGGAAGCTCCACCATGGGTGACTCCACCATGGACATCGGCCTGGTGTTCCCGGACCTGCTGGGCACCTACGGCGACGGCGGCAACGCCGAGATCCTCGCGGCGCGCCTGCGGTGGCGCAACATTCCCGCCCGGGTCGTGCCGATCAGCATGACCGAGCCGGTGCCGATGTCACTGCCGCTGTACGTGGTCGGCGGCGGCGAGGACGCCGCGCAGGAACTGGCCGTGCGGCACCTCGCCCCGCTGGGTGCCGCCGCCGCCCGCGGTGCGTACGTCTTCGCGGTGTGCGCCGGACTACAACTGCTGGGCAGGCGGTTCGCGGCGGCCGATCACACGGAGCACCTCGGACTGGGACTGCTGGACCTGCACACGGTCGCAGCGCCGCAGCGGGCCATCGGCGAGATCACCACCGACCCCTGCTTGCCCGGACTGGACGAGCCGCTGACCGGCTTCGAGAACCACCAGGGTCACACCGTCCTCGGCCCGCTGGCCCGGCCGCTGGGCCGGGTCACCGGCGGCACCGGCAATGGTGACGGCACGGAGGGTGTCGTGCAGGAGCGGGTCATGGGCACCTACCTGCACGGCCCGGTGCTCGCCCGTAACCCGCACCTGGCCGACCTGTTGCTGGCCCAGGTCCTCGGCTGCACCCTGCCACCGCTGGACCTGCCGTGTGTCACCGCACTGCGCCGGCACCGGCTCGCCGAGCACTCCCGTGGCCGGCACTTCCGGCACCGCCAGTAGCCGTTCCACTGACCACGATGGACGGACATGTAGATCCGCGTGTTGTGCCGTCGGCCGCCATCAGCCCGTGGTGGCACCGGGTGCCTCTGGTGCTGTGGACGATCCTGTTGCAGGTCGTGCTGTACAGCAACAGCGGCCAGTCCTGGCACTTCTTCGCCGACGGCGCCATGCTGCTGGTGGGCGGTCACCCGCCCGGCGCGACCCGCCCCGGCGGGCTGCACCTGTACGCCAACTATCCCCAGCTGCAGATCGGACCGTTGGCGCTGCTGGCCGGCCTGGGTCTGATGGTGTTCA
>DASZXM010000674.1:0-7426 GCA_035546415.1 Pseudonocardiaceae bacterium | reverse complement strand
CGGCCAGTCCCGGTGCGCCGATCACGTCGGTCAGGCCGGCCCACTGGCGCCTGGTCATCGGCGCCAGGTAGACGTAGCCGTCGCCGGTGGCGTAGGTCCCGGCGTAGGACCGGCGCACCTTCCCGCCGGTGCGCCGCGGGCTGATGCCGTGGTCGGCCACCTCGGACAGCGTCGCGCCGAGGAACGTCAGCATCGAGTCGAGCATCGCCAGGTCGGTGCGGCCACCGCGGCCGGTCCGGTCCCGTTCGCGCAGCCCGAACAGCACGGCGAGGGCCGCGTACAGGCCGGTGACGTGGTCGGGCACGAAGACGCCGGCCAGCGACGGGGCGCCGTCGGGCTCGCCGGTCAGGTGCATCAGCCCGGACATCGCCTGGATGACCCCGTCGAAGGCGGGTTTGTCCGCGTACGGGCTGTCCTCGCCGAACCCGGTGGCGTGCACGTAGACCAGGCGCGGGTTGATCGCCAGCACGTCGTCGGCACCGAAGCCGAGGCGCTCGGGCACCCCGGCGGCGAAGTTGGTGACCAGCACGTCGGACGTGCGCACCAGTGCCGCGAACACCTCCCGGCCGCGCGCGGACTTCAGGTCGACGCAGATGCTGCGCTTGTTGCGGTTGAGCATCGCGAAGTACCCGCCGGGGTGGGACTTCGGGTCGGAGTGCCGGCGGGCGCCGCCGCCGGGCGGCTCCACCTTGATCACGTCGGCGCCCTGGTCGGCCAGGATCTGGGTGCAGAAGGGACCCGCGATGTAGTGGCCGAGCTCCAGCACCCGGACGCCGTTCATCGGGCCGTTGGTCGTCATGCCGTCCTCGTTTCGTGGTACCACCGCATTCCGGCCGTGACGACGTCCCGCGGGCCGGCGGCCAGTTCGGTGGCCAGGGCATGGGCCGTCGCCTCCGCCGTCCCCGGGTCGCACACCGTGGTGACCAGGCCGGTCCCGGCCGCGTCGACGGCGTCGACGGTCGCGCCGGACAGCGCCCACCGCAGCACCGTCGCCGGTGCCACCCGTCGGGTCAGGTGCGGCACGACCTGGTGCGGGAAGAAGCCCTGGTGCACCTCGGGCAGCCGGAACCGGGACGTCCGGGAGGCCACGGCGAACGCGGCCGCACCGACCATGCCCAGTCCGGTGCCGATGGCCCAGCCGTCCACCACGGCGATCACCGGGAGCGGTGCTGCCGCGATGTCGTCCAGCATCACGCCCCGGGCGCTGGGGGTGGCGCGGACCGGGTCCTTCAGGTCGGCGCCGGAGGACAGGTCACCGCCCTGGCCGGCCAGCAGGATCACCCGGCAGGCCGGGTCGTCGGACAACCCGCGCAGTCCGGCGCTGATCGCCCGGGCGGCCGCAGTGTCCACGGCGTTGCGCCGGTACGGCCGCCGCAGCTCGATGCGGCCGACACCGTCGACACAGGACACCAGGACCTCCGGCTCGCTCTGCGTCGTCACGCCGCGTACGGTATACGGAATCTCGTGTTCGATACAAGGTCAAGCGAAGCGGTCCAGCACCGGGAGCAGGTACCGCATGAGCCGGTCGTGGTCCTCGGACATCGGGAAGTGCCCGAGGCCGCGCATGATTGTGCAGGTGGAGCCGCTGATCGCGGCGGCCGCCCGCTGCGTGATGGGCACCATCGTGTGATCGAACTCGCCGGTCAGCAGGTGCACGGCACAGCGGCTGGTGTCGATCCGGTCCGCTTCGTCCCGCAGGTCGTGGTCGATGGCGTGGAAGTAGAGGTCTCCGGCGTACACGCCGGGTGCCGCCTGGGCGTAGTGCAGCATCGTCTCCTGCCGGCTCGCCTCCGGCGCGGTGGGCGACATCATGCCCATCATCCGGGCCGCCGCCAGCGCCGGGTCGGCCAGCCGTTCGGCCACCCGGAACCGGTGCATCCGGGCCATGCCCTCCGCGTCCAGGCCGCCGGAGCTGCGCAGACCGCCCTGCAACGCGATCACGCCACGGAAGTCGTCCGGATGGTAGCGGGCCAGGTCCAGCGCGAGCATGCCGCCGATCGAGGAGCCCACGAACACCGGCCGGTGCAGGCCGAGCGCGGCCGACAGCGAGACGGCGATCGCCATGGCGCGGTCGCGGGTGAGGACGTACTCCGACTCCCACCACCGTTCGCCCGCCGGCAGCGACCTGCCGTGGAAGGGCAGGTCGTAGGCGATGACCCGGAACCGGTCGGTGACCCGGCGGTCCTCCAGCAGGTGCCGCCACTGCCGGGCGTCGCTGGCGGCCGTGTGGTGGCACAGCAGCGGGACACCGCTGCCGGCCTCCTCGTAGTAGAGCCGGTGGTGCTCGCCGTCGACGTCCAGGTGCACGTACCGGCCGACGGCCTGGTCGTGCGTGCCGTGCGGTACGGCGGCGACCGGCTCGGGCACGGGGCCGTTCGCGGCGATCCGCAGCAGCCAGCCGAACCGGCGCACGGCGTTGTGCCGGGCGGCGTCGGTGATCAGCGGCGCGACGTCCATCACCTGGCCGCGTTGGGCGCCGAACAGGTCGGAGTACGGCGGCCGCGGCTCCGATGCCAGGAAGTCCCGCCAGGCGTCGGCGGACGCGGTCACCACGATGTCGTCGGCCGAGGGCCACACCTGGGCGTCCTCTGGCGGGCCCACCGTGCCGTCGGTGACCGGGATGCGCCACCGGGTGCCGTCGGCGACCAGGCCGAGCGCGCCTGTCCACCCGGCGGCGACCAGCCGGAACTCGCCGTCGGTGGCGGCCAGCGCGACGGCGTCCCGGACGACGCCGTCGGACAGGCCGGTCATCGGGCCCGCACCGGGTTGCGCAGCACGCCGACCGACTCGACCCGGCACTCGGCGACGTCACCGTCGTGCACCACGACGGCGCCGGGCGTGCCGGTGGACAGGATGTCACCGGGAAAGAACGGGAACACCTTGCTGTGGAAGCTGATCAGCAGCGCCGGGGGAAAGATCATGTTGGCCACCGCGTTCGACCGGTGCACGTCGCCGTTGCGCACCGTGGCCACCTCGATGTCCGCCAGGTCCCCGGGCAGGTCGGTCAGCGGCGTGATCCCCGGGCCGAACGCGAAGAAGCCCGGGAAGTTCTTGGACCGGGTGAGAAAGCGCGGGTTGCGCTGCAGGATGTCCTCGGCCGTCTGGTCCAGCACCGGGCAGACGCCCCACACGTACTCCAGTGCGTCGGCGGGCTCGACGTCGCGGCACTTCCGGCCGAACACGATGCCCAGCTCGGCCTCCGCGGTGACCCGTTCACTCTGCGGCGGCAGCGGGATCACGTCGCCGGGGCCGATGATCGTGTGGTCACCCTTGACGAACGACGCCGGTTCGTCCGGGTAGCCGGCCGCGAGGTCGTCGGCGTGCGCGGTGTAGTTCAGGCCGATCCCCCAGATCTTCCTCGGGTGCCGGTAGGGCACCAGGAACGTCACTGTCCCTACGGGAGCGAACAGGTCGTCGGGTGCGTCGGCGATCCGGCGGCCGAACTCGGCGGGCGGTACAGTCGCGATGACGTCGAGGACCGAGCCGGCGATCGGGTCGGGCAGCGCGCCGAGAGCGACGACGCCGCGCTCCGGATCGACACCGGCGGCGAACGGCTCGCCGCCGGCCCGGGCGACAGTGGCCAGTTGCATGCTCTCGGTCCTCCGTCTCACTCTTGACCACAGGGTCATTCGCGGTGTTCGCTGTACGTTATACGAGATACCATACTTCCCACTGCGCGTATCGGATACCAGCGCGGGGTTCCCCGTCCCGTCCGGCGGAGAGAGAGACACATGACGATCGATGATCCGACGCTCGCCCGGCCCGGCACTCGTGTGCTGTACCACAGGATCGGCGGCGAACTACCCGGAAGTCCAGCGGTGGAGCGGGTCAACCCGGCACGGTCCGGCGACGTCGTCGCCGTGACACCCGACGGTGATGCGGACACGGTCGACGCCGCCGTCGAGGCCGCCCGTCGCGCCCAGCCGGCGTGGGCGGCGATGACGGCGCCCGCCCGTGGCGCGATCCTGTTGCGCGCGGCGGCAGTCCTCGCCTCCCGACAGGAGGACGTCGCCGTCGACCTGGTGCGCGAGGAGGGCAAGACACTGGCCGAGGCGACCGGTGAGGTCGGTCGGGCCATCGAGATCCTGCAGTACTACGGCGGCGAGGGCAGGCGTGGCCGCGGCGAGATCGTGCCGTCCGGTACCCCGCACACCCTCGCCTACACCCGCCGCGAACCGCTCGGTGTGGTCGGCATCATCACGCCGTGGAACTTCCCGATCGCCATCCCCACGTGGAAGTCCGCGCCCGCACTGGTGTCCGGCAACGCCGTGGTGCTCAAACCCGCGACGCTCACGCCGCTGTCGGTGTGGCACCTGGCGACGGTGCTGGCCGAGGCCGGCCTGCCCGACGGTGTGCTGAACGTGGTCTACGGGCCGGGCTCGGTGATCGGCGACGCGATCGCCAGGCATCCCGGCCTCGCGGCCGTCTCGTTCACCGGGTCGAACGCCGTCGGCCGGGGCATCGAGGAACTCGTCACGGCCCGCCGCGCCCGCGTGCAGTTGGAGCTGGGCGGCAAGAACCCGCTCGTGGTGCTCGACGACGCCGAACCGGCGCTGGCGGCACGGATCGCGGCGGAGAGCGGGTTCGGCGCGACCGGCCAGACCTGCACGGCGACCAGCCGGGTCATCTGCACGCCGGGCATCCACGACGCCCTCGTCGAGGCGCTGGTCGCGGAGGCCGCCGCCTACCGACCGGGGGACGGCATCCTGCCGGGCACGAAGATGGGCCCGGTGGTCAGCGGCGCGCAGCTGCGCTCCGATCTGGAGTGGATCGGCAGGGGCGCCGACGAGGGCGGCACGCTGGTCACGCCACCGGTCGAGCACTCCGAGCAGTTCCTCACGCCCGCGGTGTTCACCGACATCCTGCCGTCGCACGGCATCGCGCAGGAGGAGGTGTTCGGCCCTGTCGTGTCGGTGATGCGGGCCGACGACCCCGACCACGCGATCGCCCTGGCCAACGACATCCCGTTCGGCCTGTCCGCCGGTGTGATCACCAACGACATGCGCATGGCGCGTCGGTTCATCGACTCCGTGCAGGCCGGCATCGTGAAGGTGAACCGGCCGACCAGCGGTGTCGACCCGAACGTGCCGTTCGGCGGCGTGAAGGAGTCGTCCACCAACACCTACCGCGAGCAGGGTGCCGCCGCGACCGACTTCTACACGTGGACGAAGTCCGTCTACTTCGGCCTGGACCAGTGACCGCACCCGATCCCGCCGCGCTGCTGCACCGGGCGGGTGTGCGGGAGGTGGACGCCGGCACCCGGCGACGCGCGGAGTACTCGTCGGACGCCTCGAACTACCGCGTGGTGCCGGCGGCCGTGGTGTTCCCCCGGCACGCCGACGAGGTGCTGGCGACGATCGAGACGTGCCGGACGGCCGGCATCCCGCTGACGTGCCGGGGCGCCGGCACGTCGATCGCGGGCAACGCCGTGGGACCCGGTGTGGTGCTGGACTTCTCGCGCCACCTCAACCGGGTGCTGGCGGTCGATCCGGACGCCCGGACGGCGACGGTCGAGCCGGGTGCGGTGCTCGACGTCGTGTCGGCGGCCGCGGACGAGTTCGGCCTGCGGTTCGGACCCGATCCGTCCACGCACTCCCGGGCAACCGTCGCCGGTGCCCTGGCCAACAACGCGTGCGGCGCACGGGCGTTGCGGTACGGGCGCAGCGTGGACAACGTCGTCGACCTGGACGTGGCGACGGCGAACGGGACGCGGTTCACCGCCACCACGCTGGACGCGGCGCCGGCCGCGGTGCGCGAGCCGCTGGCCGGGCTGGTCCGGTCGCGGCTCGCGCCGATCCGGACGGAGTTCGGCCGGTTCGCCCGGCAGGGCTCGGGCTACCTGCTCGACTCGCTGCTGCCGGAGAACGGCGCGAACCTGGCCCGGTTCCTGTGCGGCAGCGAGGGCACGTTGGCCGTGACGCTGGCGGCGACCGTACGACTGGTGCACAGGCCGGCCGCCACCGCGCTGGCGGTGCTCGGCTACCCGGACCTGCCGTCGACGGCCGCCGCCGTGCCGCCGCTGCTGGCGTCCGACCTGGTGGCACTGGAGGGTATGGACTCGCGGCTGGTGAACGTGCTGAAACGGCGCGGGCGCCCACTGCCCGACCTGCCGGCGGGCGGCGGCTGGCTGTTCGCCGAACTGGGCGGGGAGACGCTCGCCGAGGCGGTCGACGCAGCCGAGAAGCTGCGGGCCGTAGCCGACTGCCTGGACTCCGTCGTCGTCACCGGGGAGGCGGCGGCCAGTCTGTGGCGGGCCAGGGAGGACGGCGCCGGCCTCGGCGGTCGCACACCCGCCGACCAGCCGGCGTGGCCGGGCTGGGAGGACTCGGCCGTGCCACCGGAGCGGCTGGCCGAGTACCTGCGCGAGTTCCGCGCCCTGCTGGACCGGTTCTCGTTGGACGGCTTGATGTTCGGCCACTTCGGCGACGGTTGCGTGCACTCCCGGATCGACTTCCCGCTGGCCGACCGCCCACGGGTGTTCCGCGACTTCGTCACCGAGGCCGCCGCACTCGTGGCCGCGTTCGGTGGCTCCATGTCCGGTGAACACGGTGACGGCCGGGCCCGCTCGGATCTGCTGCGCACGATGTACTCGACGGACATCATCGACACGTTCGGTGCCGTCAAACGGGTGTTCGACCCGGATGGCCTGCTCAACCCGGGCATCCTCGTCGGTCCGGCGCCGGTGGACACCGACCTGCGGCTGCCGTTGGCCCGGCCGACCGTGGGCACGCTGACCGAGGACGTGCACCGGTGCGTCGGCGTGGGCCGGTGCCGGGCGCCGATGCCGGGGACCGGCGTGATGTGCCCGTCGTACCTGGCGACGAAGGACGAGAAGGACTCCACCCGCGGCCGCGCCCGGGTGCTGCAGGAGGCGGCCAACGGGACGCTGGTCGGTGGCCTGACGTCCGACGAGGTACTGGAGTCGCTGGATCTCTGCCTGTCCTGCAAGGGATGCGCGACGGACTGCCCGGCAGGCGTCGACATGGCGACGTACAAGGCGCGGGTACTGCACGAGCGCTACGCCGGACGCAGGCGGCCGATGGCCCACTACGCCCTGGGTTGGCTGCCACGCTGGTCCCGGCTGGCGGCGAAGCTCCCCCGGCTGAGCAACGCGCTGCTCGCCGCACCCGGCCTGGCCCGGGTCGCCAAGCGGGTCGCAGGCGTGGACGGTCGCCGGGAACTCCCCCGGTTCGCCGAACGCGGCTTCCGTACCCGGTTCGCCGGCCACCGGTCACCGCCGGGCCGGCGCGTTCTGCTCTGGACGGACACGTTCACCGAACACTTCGCGCCAGAGGTCGGCACAGCGGCCGTCCGGGTCCTGGAAGCAGCGGGCTACCAGGTGGAGCTGGCCCCGGCGGACAACCTGTGTTGCGGGCTGACCTGGATCTCCACCGGCCAGCTCGACGGTGCCCGCACGCAACTGCGG
>DASZXM010000673.1:0-11075 GCA_035546415.1 Pseudonocardiaceae bacterium | reverse complement strand
GGCTAGGTGGCCAGAACGCGCACCGGGCAGGCACGACCGAGTCGGGACAAATGCGACCTGTCAGCCGCGCCGGGGACTCAACCGCACCGTGCCGCAGCGGCGATCAGAGGGTGCCGGTGAACACCACTGTCGCGCTGGTCGTCGCGGCGATCTGGATGCTGATGTCCCTGGCGTCCTTCGGAATCGCGAACGCTATCTGCCACACCAGTGACCGGCCCGGGAGCAGGATCGCCGATGAAGGGCCGACGTTGTTGGCGCTGTCCTCGATGTCGCCGTCCTGGGTGTTGCCGCAGAACGCCTGGACGGTCAGGGAGTGCACGGGGAACGATCGCGTGTCGCGGTTCGTCACCGCGATGTTGAACGTGACCGCCCTGCCGGTGCGCCGACCGGTGGCCGAAGGGGTCGGCACGTACGTGACCGGGCGGCTCAGGCCGATCGACAACGGTTTCGTGTCGTACGTCGTACCGAACGCCAGGTTGACGATCGTGCCGGCGCGCGGAGTGTCCACAGGGGATCCGAATTCGTGTTCGACCTTCGTCAGTTGCGCCACGCCGTAGACCGCCTCGGCGAGGATCAGGCCGCCCAGCACCAGCGCCGCCCACGCTCGGCCTCTCGCCTCGAACCCGATGATCGCCAGCACGATGACGAGGGCACCGAACGCCGCCGGCACGTAGAACTCCACGGCGGGCGTCAGCCATCCGACCACCGCGCACACCGCGCCCACCACGACCGCAACGGTGGCCACGGTCCCATGCGGCCGAGCGGGCAGCGGCGCGATGGTGACGGTCGGACGATCAAGGACGGACATGACGCTCCCACTTCTCGGCCCGGCACCGACGCGGCCGGACGGTCAGGTGGTCGTTCCGGCCAAGACGTGCGTTAACGCACATGTCGGCGGTGTACTCGAACGTGTGATGGCGGCTGGGAGACACTGGTGGGCGTGACCGACTACCACGTCAGCTTCGTGTGTTCCGGGAACATCTGCCGCTCGCCGATGGCCGCGCTCGTGTTCGCCGAGCACGTCCGGCGGGCCGGGCTGGACGATCGGGTCCGGGTGTCCAGCGCCGGTGTCGGGCCGTGGCACGTCGGTGAACCGGCGGACGCCAGGGCACGGCGGACGCTCGCGGCGCACGGTTATCCGACCGAGCACACCGCGGCCCAGGTGGACGACGACCAACTGAACGCCGACCTGTTGCTCGCCATGGACTCCGGGCATGAGAAGGCGCTGCGCCGGCTCGTGGCCGACCCGGACCGGGTCCGGATGTTCCGGTCGTTCGACCCGGACGCCACCGGCGACCTGGACGTGCCCGACCCGTACTACGGCGGCCCGGACGGCTTCACCGACGTCATGGCCATGGTGGAAGCCGCCATGCCCGGTCTGCTGGAGTACGTGCGCGCGCAGCTGGCGACATGAACACCCGGCCAGCCGAGGCGGTGGTCACCGCGCTGACCGGCGAGTCGGTCGTGCGGGCGCACCAGTTGACCGGCACCGTGTTCCAGGCGCGGCTCGCGTCGGGCGCGGCCGTGCTGGTGAAACATGGCACCGGCGCGGGCATGATCGACGCCGAGGCCGCGTCGCTGCGCTGGCTGGCCGACGCGCACGCGGTGCCGGTGCCTGACGTGATCGGGCACGACGCGACCTGGTTGGTGATGCGGCAGATCGACACCGGTCGGCCCACGCGGCGAGCGGCTGAGGAACTCGGCCGTGGGCTGGCGGCATTGCACGCCAGCGGCGCGGACGCGTTCGGCACGCCACCGCCCGGCGGCCCACGGGAGGCGTGGATCGGCATGGCGGCGATGGTGAACGAGCCCGGACCGAGCTGGCCCGAGTGGTATGCGGCGTACCGCATCGAGCCATATCTGCGGCGTTGTGTCGACGGCAAGATCATTGTGCCACACGACGCGGCCGTTGTCGAACAGGTGTGCGAACGACTCCCCGAGCTCGCCGGCCCCGCGGAGCCACCGGCCCGGGTGCACGGCGACCTGTGGAACGGGAACGTGTTGTGGGGCACGGACAACCGGGCGTGGTTGATCGACCCGGCGGCGCACGGCGGGCACCGGGAGACCGACCTGGCGATGCTGGCGCTGTTCGGCTGTCCGCACCTGGACGTGGTGCGCGCGGCCTACCACGAGGCCACGCCACTGGCCGACGGTTGGCGCGACCGTATCCCGCTGCACCAACTGTTCCCGCTGCTCGTACACACCGAGCTGTTCGGCGGCGGTTACGCCGGACAGGCCGTCGCCGCGGCTCGCGCGGCGCTGAGTGCCTGATCACACACCGCGTTTACCCTGACCACCCGGAGGACGCCGCCGGAAGAACTGCGCCTACCGTGGAGGCGTGCGGCGGTTGAGCTTCCTCCTCCGGCCAGGGTGGATTGCCCTGGTTGTTGGCGTGATCGTCTTTTCCGGGGCGTGCTTCTACATCTTGTCGCCGTGGCAGTTCGGCAGGAACTCGGAGCGGTCCGCGCAGAACGCCGAGATCACCAACGCCGTCAACGACCCTGCCGTGCCACTGCGCCGACTGCTGAGCGTCGGCCAGGAACCACCCGCCAGCTACGACTGGCGCGAGGTCACGATGTCCGGCCGCTATCTGCCGGCCGACGAGGTCGTGGCCCGGTTGCGGCAGGTGAACGACCAGGCCGCGTACGAGATCCTCACACCGTTCCGGCTCGACGACGGTTCGATCATGCTGGTCGACCGTGGCTGGGTGTCGCCGAACAACGGCATGGTGCCCAGCTATGCGCCTGCGCCGACGGGACATGTGACGTTGACCGCACGCATGCACCCGGAGGAGAGCAATCCGCACAAGGCGCCGCTGACCGAGCAGGGACACCGGGAGGTGTACTCGATCAACACCGGCGTGGTGTCCAGCCGAACCGGCGTGCACGTGGAACCGGGCTACTTCACCCTGGTGGACAACCAGCCGGGCGTGCTGAACGTGCTGCCGCTACCGCAGGTCGACTCGGGGCCGTTCCTGTCGTACGCGTTGCAGTGGATCGTGTTCGGCGTCATGGCACTGTTCGGGCTCGGCTACTTCACGTGGCGCGAGATCCAGCCGGGTGGCGCCCTGACGCCGGAGGGCAGGGCACGGCGACGGGCCGAGAAGGCCAGCCAGAAAGCGGCGCAGGACGAAGCCGCCGCGCGTGGCCGGCAGGCGCCGAAGCCGCCGAAGGTGCGAGGTAGACGCGCTGTCGCCGCCATGATCGCCGAGGAAGAGGCCGAGGAGCGGACAGTGCGCGGCGTCACAGGGCCATCGGAATGATTGAACGCTCAACCTTGTTGGGTCGGTAGACAACGAACTACGACCCACGGGAGTTGAGCATCGTGACCAGTGTCGTGACCCCGGAGCTGGTGTTGGACGCCGGTGCACAGGACGTGTTGTTCCGCGAGGCCCGCACCGCGAACAGCTTCACCACCGAACCCGTGACCGACGATCAGGTCCGCGCCATCTACGACCTCGTGAAGTACGCGCCGACGTCGATGAACCAGCAGCCGTTGCGCGTCGTCCTGGTCCGTTCCGACGAGGCCCGTGAGCGCCTGCTGCGCCACGTCGCCCAGGGCAACCAGGCCAAGACCGCCAAGGCGCCGCTCGTCGCCATCCTGGCCGCCGACGTGGACTTCCACGAGGAACTGCCCAGGACGTTCCCCCACGCGCCCGGCGCCAAGGACGTCTTCGCCGCGGACGAGGCCGCCCGCGAGGCGTCGGCCAAGTTGAACGCGACGCTGCAGGTGGGCTACTTCATCCTCGGTGTCCGGGCCGCCGGCCTGGCCGCCGGTCCGATGACCGGGTTCGACGCGGCAGGCGTGGACGCCGAGTTCTTCCCGGACGGCCGGCACCGCTCGCTGGTCCTGGTCAACATCGGTAAGCCCGGCGAGAACGCCTGGTACGACCGGCTGCCCAGGCTGGACTACGACGAGGTCGTCACGACCGTCTGAACACCGTCAGGGGTCAGCTCCGCTGGCCCCTGATCCGTGTCCGGCGGCCGATGAACGCGGCGACGACCGCGGCCAGCACGCCGGCCACACTGCCCACCAGCCGGGACAGTTCGACGGCGCGGGTGACGTGGCCGGCGTCCGGCGTCCGGCCGTCACCGAGGACCGGGCGCTGCTCGACGCCGTGCGCGTACCGGATCCGGCCGCCGAGCCGGACCTCCAGCGCACCGGCGAACGCGGCCTCGACCTGACCCGCGTTCGGGCTCGGGTGGGCCGATGCGTCCCGCCGCCACACCCGCCACGCGCCGCTGGCCGAGCCGCCGACGACGGGCGCGCACAGCGTCGTCAGCAGGGCCGCGAGGCGCGCGGGAACGATGTTCACGACGTCGTCCAGGCGGGCCGCCGCCCAGCCGAACTTCCGGTAGCGCTCGGAGCGGTAGCCGATCATGGCGTCCAGCGTGTTCACCGCGCGGTAGCCGAGCAGGCCGGGCACACCCGCCACCGCACCCCACACCAGCGGCGCCACGACGGCATCGGACGTGTTCTCCGCCACCGACTCGACGGCCGCCCGGGACAGGCCGAACTGGTCCAGCCGGGCCGGGTCGCGCCCGCACAGGTTCGGCAGGCGGCGCCGCGCGGCCTCCAGGTCGCCGTCGTCCAACTCCCGGCCGATGGCCGTGCCCTCCCTGGCCAGCGACGCGCCGCCGAGCACCACCCACGTGGCCAGCGCCGTCGTCGCGGCCTGCAGCACCGGTCCGCGGCGCCCCCAGCGTTCGATGCCGACACCGAGCAGCACCGTGCCGCCGCCGACGACAGCCGTGTGGACCAGCCCCGACGACTTCCGGTCCTGGTAGAGGGCCCGTTCCAGGCGCTTCGCAACGTGCCCGAACGCGGCGACGGGGTGACCCCGCCGCGGGTCGCCGAGCACACCGTCGGCGGCCATGCCGAGCAACAGTCCGATCGATCTCGCCGCGTTCACCCCAGCGTCCCCTCAACCGCGTTTTTCACCCGTTGCGGACCGTACCCGGTCCAGCGGCTCGAAAGTGGCGGGGGCAGGGCACGTAAGGTGGCCGGCCGTGGAGTCGGAACAGGGCGGTGGGTCCGCCACGAGCCAGCGGAGCAGCGGCGCTGACCGCCGGCTGCACCTGTTCGCCTACCTCCAGCCCGGCCGCAACCACCGCACCTACCTGGCCATCATGCGGTTGTTCACGTCGACGCTGCTGGCCGACCTGTCCGCGGGCGAGGTCGCCGCGGCGCTGGCCACGGCCGAGCGTGAGGGCCGGATCGACGAGGGCGAATCCCAGATCGACGTGGTCATCCCCCGGCTGCGGCAGCTGGTGGAGTGGGGCAACCTCGTGCTGGGCAGGCGGGAGACCGTCGCGTCCAGCATCGCGGAGTTCCAGCAGGGCAGCATGCGCTACCAGGTCAGCAAGCTGGCGGTACGCGTGCAGCGGGACGTGGACGAACTGCTGCGCGTGCCGGAGGGCGCACGTGAGGTGTCCCGGGAGCTGCTGCCGGCCATCCAACGCGGCATCGGGCAGCTCGGCGGCACGCTCGCGCAGGCGCGGACGACGCGGGAGCGTGACCCCGGATCGGTCGGCGCGCGGCGCAGCCGCGAGATCCTGGCCGAGCAGGTGACGACCCTGTTCCTGCAGCACGCCGAGCTGGCCGTGACGGTGCGGGACTTCTACGCGTACCTGGGCCAGGTACTGACCCGCAACCACCTGGCGCCGGACGAGATCGCCGGTTTCCGCGACCTGCTCGTCGAGTACATCCAACTGGTCGTCGAGGACGTGCTGCGCTACACGCCGACGATCGCGTCGACGCTCGCCGGCCTGGTGGGATCGCGGGCCTCGATGCTGGACCTGTTGGGCGCGGGCGAACAGTTGGGCGTCACCGTCGAACGGGCCCGTGGTCGCACGACCGAGGACTGGGCGGAGCTGACGGACTGGTTCGTCGACCGGCCGGGCAGCCCGAGCCAGGTCACCGCGCTGCGGGACGCGACGGCCCGAGCCATCGGGGCGTTGCTGGCCAACGTGAAACGGGCCACGTCCGGAGGCGGCCTGCTGCCCAGCAGGCGTGCCGAACTGCTGAAACTGGCCGGCTGGTTCCATTCCTGTACGCCGGAACGCGCCCATGCCGTGTACGCGGCCGCGTTCGGGTTGTTCTCGTCGCGGAACCTGTTGCCCGCGCCGGAACACGACGGTGACGACGAGCGGACGCCGTGGCGCGACGGCCCGGTCCTGGACGTGTCGGTCAGCGTGCGCAGCCGAGGTGACCGGGGCGCACGCGGCCGGACGGCACGCATCCTGGACGACCCCATCGGCCGGGAATCCCTGCTCGCACAGGCACGGCAGGCAGACCAACGACGACGCGCGGCAGCGGCGGAACTGGCGGCGGCAGCCAGTGATCTTGAGCGTACCGAATTGTCCGGCGACGCGCTGTCCGCCCTGTGCGAACTGCTCACTTTGGCCATGGCGCAACGGGAACACACCCGGGATGCGGGGGCCGCCGCCGATCCGGTGCGCGGTTTGAAGCTGACCGTCACGCCGACGGTCGGTCACACGACGCGCATCCGCAGCGCCTCGGGAACCCTCACGCTGACCGACACGTCGCTCGCCCTGGAGCGGGTATGAGCGACGTGCTGGACGGGCTGTCCGAAATCGACGCCGCGAACGTCGTGCGCTGCGCGCGCGTGCTGCTGCGGCGGCCGTTGCTGCGGGTCGGCGCGGCGGACGGCGACCTGCTGCCACTGGTGTACCGGCACCGGGCCGCGCTGGCCGACCTGTTCACGCAGACGTTGGGCTACCGGCTCGTCGTGCAACGACAGTTCGCCCGGCTGTACAAGGCGACTCCGGGTACGGACCTGCCGCGCACGGAGGCCGGGTTGAGCCCGGTCGGGTACGCGTACCTGGCGTTGGCGATCGCG
Source organism: Pseudonocardiaceae bacterium (assembly GCA_035546415.1). Taxonomy (GTDB): domain Bacteria; phylum Actinomycetota; class Actinomycetes; order Mycobacteriales; family Pseudonocardiaceae; genus DATEPR01. Next base: position 4,213 of record DASZXM010000673.1, on the reverse strand, counting down.
GCGCTGTCCGGTGCCGGCCGGCAGGTGCTGCTGTCCCGGCTGGTGGCCGACGTGCGTGCCGCGGCCGCCGAGGCGGGCATCGAGACGAGCGACGACGTCGCCGACCGGCGGGCACTGGCGGCCGCGTTGCGGCACCTGTTGGGGCTCGGCGTGATCACGGAGACCGAAGGGTTGGTGTCCGGCCTGTTCGGTGAGACGCCGACCGAGGCGTTGATCACGATCGACACCGACCTGCTGGGCCAGTTGCTCGTGGGCCCGCTGAGCGACGCGGAAACCGTCGACGACCTGCTGGTGCTGGCCGCGCGGCCCGGACCGCGGGGCGTCGAGCACTCGGTGCGCAGGCGGCTGGTCGAGGACCCGGTGACCCTGTACGCCGACCTGCCGGCCGACCAGGCCGACTGGCTGCGGCGCCGCGCACGGCGGGAATCCGCGTTGCTGGAACGGTGTTTCGGCCTGATCACCGAGACCAGGGCCGAGGGGATCGCGGTCACCGACCCGGAGGACTACCTGACCGACCTGGTGTTTCCCGGCGCGAGCACGGTGGCCAGGATCGCGCTGCTGGCGCTGCCGGAACTGCTGGCCGAGCCGCAACCGGAACTGGACGCCACGGACGAGGAGCCGGTGCGGCGGCATGACGGCCGCGTACCGGTCACGATCGGGCAGGTTCGGCTGGCGTGCCAGCGGCTCGTGTCGGACTATCCGGCGGCGTGGTCGAAACAGGCCACCGAGGACATCGCGGACCTGGCCGACGAAGTACTGGGGTTCCTCGCGGCAGCAGGTCTCGCGATGCGCTTCGACGGCGGTTGGCTGATCTCGCCCGCCGCGTACCGGTGGCAGCCGGAACCGGACGAGCGGCCGGCCCGTGAGATCCCCACACCGGAACCGGTGCCCGAACCGGAACCCGGATGGTCGCTGTTCGACGAGGAGGGGGGCGCATGACGGAGTTGGATCGCTGGCGGCTGCACCGCGGCGGGATCGTCAACATCTGGCAGTACGACGAGCAGGAGTTCGACTTCTCCGGCGGACGTGCGATCCTCCAGGGCACCAACGGTTCCGGCAAGTCCCGCACCCTGGAACTGCTGCTGCCACTGTGCCTGGACGGCGACCTGCGGCAGTTGGGCTCCAAGGGGTTCGACACGGTCAGCATCCGCCGGCTGATGCTGGACGACTACGACGGCGGCCCGAACCGCATCGGCTACGCGTGGGTCGAACTGCGCCGCATCGACGTCGACGGCGCCGAACGGTTCCTCACCTGCGGTCTCGGGTTGAAGGCGTCGGCAACATCACAGCAGGTCAGTGACTCGTGGCGGTTCATGACGGACGCCCGCGTCGGCATCGACTTCCGCCTCGCCGGACCGGACCGCGTGCCGCTGGGCGCCGCGCAACTCCGCGAGGAGATCGGCGCGGACCGGGTCCTGGAGGACGCGGCGTTCCGCGCCCAGGTCGCCGAGGTCGTCTACCGGATGCCGGCCGGCCGCTACGGTGACCTGCTGCACCTGCAGCGCACGCTGCGCAACCCGGACGTCGGACTGAAGGTCCTGGAAGGACAGCTGGAACAGATCCTGTCCGACGCCCTGCCACCGCTGGACGCCGGCATGATCGAACAGTTGGCCGGCTCGTTCGAGGACCTGGAGTCGATCCGGGAGAACATCACGCGGCTGTCCCGCGCCGACACGGCACTGTCCGCGTTTCTGGGCAGCTACTCGGGCTACGCGCTCAACGCGCTGCGCGGCGCAGGCGAACGGTCTCGGCAGGCGGCCCGCGCGCTGGACAACGAGCGCGCGGAGATGCGCAAGCTCACCGCCCGACTGACCGAACAGCGCGCCCAGCACGAGGAGGCGCTCGCCGCCGTCACCACGGCCGAGCAGCGCGACGCGGAGCTGGAACACACCATCGACTCCCTGAAGGAACTGCCCGCCTACCAAGGCATGCGGGACCTGTCCGACCGGGAACGCCTCGTCGCGCACGCCCGCGCGGCAGCCGAAGGCGCACTCGAGACGGCGACCAAGCACCGCACCCACGCCGACCGCGCCGTCGAGACCGTACTGACGGTGCTGCGGCGGTTGGAGTCGGACACCGAAGCGGCAGCCGAACTCGCCGAGACGACACGACGCGAACTGTCCGCGGCGGGCCTCGACCCCGCGCTGTGTCCCCGGGTGCCGGCGACCCCGGCGGCGGCGCCGGGCACCACCGTGGAACTGGTACGCGCCAAGCCGGACCCGGAAGCCGAGCCGGTGCAGGTGGAACACCGCACACCACCATCGGTCGACCCGGACGTGCTGGACGCCGACCTGCGGGCAGCGGCCGAACACGCCAGCCGCGCCGCCGCGGCCGCGACGCAGCGCTCCGCGCTGACGCTGTCGCTGCACGAACGAGCCGTCGCGGTCGAGCGGCAGGCACAGCGGCTGGACGGCCTGCGGCAAGCCGCCCGCCAGGCCCAGTTGGAGGCCACCGAAGCGGTGGGCCGGCGCAACGAGGCCGCACAACGGCTGGAAGACGCCGTCGCGACGTGGGCCGAGCGGGCCGTCACCTGGAACGGCGCCGGGCCGGTCGCCGCGGAACGGCCACCCGAGCCGCCGTCCCCCGACCGGTTGCGGGCCGAGGCAGACGTCGCGCGCGCAGCCCACGACGCCGCCCGCGAGTGGGCCGCACCTCGGCTGCACGCGCTGCGGCAGGCCGCGGTATCGGCCGGCCAACGGGTCGACGAGGTCGCGGCCCGGATCGCGGCCGCCGAGGCAGAGCTGATCGCCCTGCGCGGCGGCGTCGACGCCACTCCCCCGACACCGGCCTTCTCGACGGCACAACGGGACTCCACCACCGGCGCGGCGTTCTACCAGCTGGTGGACTTCGTTCCGGACCTGGACGCGGCGGCGCGCGCCGGCCTAGAGGCGGCGTTGCAGGCCAGCGGCCTGCTGTCCGCCTGGGTGAGGGCAGACGGTCAGGTCGACGCAGGCGTCGCCGACCTGTTCGCGGTCGGTGGCGCCGACCGTGCGCCCGCCCTGTCGTCGGTGCTGATGCCGGCCGTGGAGCCGGGCTGCCCGGTGCCGGTGGACGTCGTGACGCGCGTGTTGAACGCCGTGACGCTGGGCGACGGACCCGGCGACGGGCTCGTCGTGTCGACCACCGGCCGCTGGTGGGCCGGTGTGCTGGCCGGTTCGATGCACAAGGACGCGGCGGAGTTCGTCGGTGCCGGCGCGCGCGAGGCCGCCCGGGCCCGACGCGGCGCCGAACTGACCGCGCACCTGGACGCCCTCGAAGCCGACCGGGCCGCGGCCGACGCCGAGCACACCGAGCACGCCGGCCGGGTGCGCGCCTGGGAGCAGCACCTGGAGGCGTTCCCGGACGACCGGGCCCTGATCGCCGCGCACGCGACACTCGCCACGGCTCTCCGCACGGCGGAGGAGGCCACGGCCAAGGCGACCCGGCTGCGTGCCGAGTACGAGGCAGCCGACCAGCACAGCGAAGCGGCGCAGATCGAGCTGACGCAAACGGCAGCCGAGGCAGGGTTGCCGGCCGACACCGACACACTGCAGGCAGCGCACCGTGCCGCGATGTCCGCGCGCGGCAGCGCGGAATCGTTGCGGGACACGCTGATCGGCAGGTGCGTCAGCACCGTTCGGGACCTCACCGACGCGCTGCACGACCACAAGGCGGCAACGGACGACCTCAGTGACGCGGCAGCTGCGGCTGAGACACAGTGTGCCGAGTTCGCCAGCGAGGCGGCCGCCCTGGCTGAGTTGACATCGGCGGTCGGCGGTGAGGCGGAACAGGTTGCGGCGCAACTCGCCGATCTGGAGTCGGAACGGCGATCGCTGCGGGCCACTCTACCTGGCCTCCGGACGGCCGCAACCGAATTTTCCAACCAGGTCGTGAAGACGGAAACCCTATTGGAGGGCAAGGAAAGCGAGATCAGCACCAAAGTGGACGCGGCGGCCACGGCCGAGTCCGGACTGCGTTCCGCGCTGTCCGCGCCCGGCGTCTTCGCAGCGGCGCTGCCCGACGAGGAGCCGACCACCGATCCGACCGCCGCCGTAGCCCTGCTGTCCACTGTAGAGCGCAGGGGTGCCAGCGAGGAGCTGGTCATCACCAAGCTGCAGGCGCGGCAGACGGCGTTGGCCGGTAGTCACGAGATCACGCCGGAGCGGCACGCTGGTATCCTGACGATCACCGTCGCCGGCGAGCAAGGTCCGCGTCCCGTTGCCGAAGCGGCGAA
>DASZXM010000672.1:0-3745 GCA_035546415.1 Pseudonocardiaceae bacterium | reverse complement strand
CGCGGCGCACGACTTGTTCCGGCTGCTGGCCTCGGGGAAGCCGGGCCGGAAGCCGACAACGACGTAGATCACCGGCAGGCCGGCGGACCGTGCCTTGTCGATCGCCTGGTCGAGGCGGTCGAGGTAGTCGGTGCCCGACGCGTAGTTGTCGACGATCACCTGTTGGACGTCCATCACGAGAAGAGCAGAGGTCACTGGAGTCCCATCCGCGTCCTGGACCGCGCCGGAAACCGGTCGCGATCGGTCGTAGGCTTTCGTGCGAACCGTATTCGACTGTGAGACGAGGGTGAGGGTCGGTGGCGGAGATCGCGCCGAAGGTGCCGGACAGGCCGGTGTTGGACGGCCTGGACGAGACCTGGTCGCAGGCGTGGGAGCAGGCCGGTGTGTACCGGTTCGCGGCTCCCGGGGACCGGGAGGCGGTGTTCTCCATCGACACGCCGCCGCCGACGGTGAGCGGATCGCTGCACGTAGGCCACGTGTTCTCCTACACCCACACCGACATCGTGGCCCGCTTCCAGCGGATGTCCGGCAAGCGCGTGTTCTACCCGATGGGCTGGGACGACAACGGGCTGCCCACGGAGCGGCGGGTGCAGAACTACTACGGGGTGCGGTGTGAGCCGTCGCTGCCGTACGACCCGGATTTCCCGGCGCCGGAGCCGGTGACGGGGAAGCGGCCGGTGGTGGACGTGTCGCGGCGGAACTTCGTGGAGCTGTGTGAGCGGCTGACGGCGGTCGACGAGCAGGCGTTCGAGCAGGTGTGGCGCAGGCTCGGCCTGTCGGTGGACTGGTCGATGACGTACACGACGATCGGCCCGGCGGCGCAGCGGGTGTCGCAGCGCGCGTTCCTGGAGTTGGTGCGGGCCGGTGAGGCGTACCAGGCGGAGGCGCCGACGCTGTGGGACGTGGGCTTCCGCACGGCGGTCGCGCAGGCGGAGTTGGAGGACCGGGAGCTCGCCGGTGCGTGGCACCGGATCGCGTTCCACGCGCCGGACCGGGCGGTGTACGTGGCGACGACGCGACCGGAGCTGCTGCCGGCGTGCGTGGCGCTGGTGGCGCACCCGGACGACGAGCGGTATCAGGCGTTGTTCGGTACGACGGTGACGTCGCCGGTGTTCGCGGTGTCGGTGCCGGTGCTGGCGCATCCGGCGGCGGAGCGGGACCGCGGTGCGGGCATCGCGATGTGCTGCACGTTCGGTGACCTGACGGACGTGCAGTGGTGGCGGGAGCTGAGCCTGCCGACCAGGACGGTGATCGGCAGGGACGGCCGGTTCCTCGCCGACCCGCCGCCCGGCCTGGACGGGGCGGCCGGCCGGGCCGCGTACGCGGAGCTGGCCGGGGCGAAGGTCAACGCGGCGCGCCAGCGGGTGGTGGCGATGCTGCGCGAGTCGGGTGACCTGGACGGTGAGCCGAAGCCGACGGTGCGGCCGGTGAAGTACTACGAGCGCGGTGACCAGCCGTTGGAGATCGTGTCCAGCAGGCAGTGGTTCATCCGGTCGGTCGACCACCAGGACGCGCTGCTGCGGCGGGGCGGCGAGTTGGAGTGGCATCCGACGTACATGAAGGCCCGGTACGACGACTGGGTGCGTGGCCTGAACGGGGACTGGCTGGTCAGCCGGCAGCGGTTCTTCGGCGTGCCGTTCCCGATCTGGTACCCGTTGGACGAGGCGGGCGAGGCGCGCTACGACAAGCCGATCCTGCCGGCGGACGACACGCTGCCGGTCGACCCGTCGTCGGACACGCCGCCGGGCTACGCGGCGGACCAGCGGGGCGTGCCCGGCGGTTTCGTCGGTGACCCGGACGTGATGGACACGTGGGCGACGTCGTCGCTGACCCCGCAGATCGTGTGCGGCTGGGACTCGGACGGCGAGTTGTGGTCGCAGACGTTCCCGATGGACCTGCGGCCGCAGGGCCACGACATCATCCGCACGTGGCTGTTCGCGACGGTGCTGCGGGCGGAGCTGAGCCAGCACACGCTGCCGTGGCGGCACGCGGTGCTGTCCGGGTGGATCCTGGACCCGGACCGCAAGAAGATGAGCAAGTCCAAGGGCAACGTGGTGACGCCGATGGACCTGCTGGTGGAGTTCGGTTCCGACGCGGTGCGGTACTGGGCGGCGGGCGGCCGTCCGGGCGGTGACACGGCGTTCGACAAGGGCCAGATGAAGGTCGGCCGGCGGCTGGCGACGAAGGTGTTGAACGTCAGCAAGTTCGTCCTGGGCCTGGGCGAGCCGGGTGCGGCGGTGACGGAGCCGTTGGATCTGTCGATGCTGGCCGGCCTGGACGTGGTGGCCCGGCAGGCGACGGAGGCCCTGCGCCAGTTCGAGCACACGACGGCGTTGGAACTGGTGGAGCGGTTCTTCTGGTTCTTCTGCGACGACTACGTGGAACTGGTGAAGCAGCGGGCGTACGCGGGCGACGGTCCGGCGGCGGGCTCGACGCGCCTGGCACTGCGCACGGCGTTGTCGGTGCTGCTGCGCCTGTTGGCGCCGTTCGTGCCGTACTGCACGGAGGAGGCGTGGTCCTGGTGGCACGACGACTCGGTGCACACGGCGCCGTGGCCGTCATCGGTGCCGGCGACGGGCGACGGCGCCCTCGTGACGGTCGCCAGCAACGTCATCCGGGCGATCCGCAAGGCGAAAACGGACGCGAAGCAGTCGATGCGCGCGCCGGTGGCGCAGGTGCGGGTCACCGGCCCGGACAGCGAGGTCCACGCGGTGGGCACGATCGGCACCGACCTACGCGCGGCCGGCAACGTGGACAGCCTCCTCCTGGAACCCGACGGGAACACCGAACTTCACATCGAGGTCTCACTGGCGTAGCGGAGCCTGCCGACGACTCGGAACGCGGTCAAGACAGTCCCCAAAGGTCTACCAACCGGGACCAGTCATGGGTAGAACTGGCTGATGATATTGCCAGCGCCATGGCGCGCAAGGGTATGTGAGAAGAGTTGAAACCGGTTGTTCCGTAGCCGGAGACGGGTGGACGCTGGCCCTCCGTGGAGCGGCCGAGCACCTGGATGCCCTACCGGAAGCTGGACATGCCGAGCCCGGCCTTTGCCGTGGCGCGGTTGTCGGGCGAACAAATGCCGGGTCAGCGCTGAGCGAGCAGCCATTCCGCTACGTCGGTGACGATGTTCGGGTCGACGTGTTGGGCCGGTTCGTATTCGGCCGGTGTCGACGGGCCGTTGCCGGGGAACAGTAGGTGGTTGTCCGCCTCGTAGACGCGGATCGTCACGTCGTCGCGGCCGGCCAGGTGGTTGCGCCATGCGGGGAGGTCGTCGTCGACGGTGACCTGGTAGTCACGGCCGCCCTGGACGACGAGGATCGGTCGGTCGACCGTGGCTGCCGTGGCCGCCGGGTCGTAGCCGCGCAGGCTCAGCCAGTACGCGGCCGGCACGCCTAGCGGGAGCTCGGCATCGGGTGTGTCGGGCGACAGGTCCGGGCTGTCCACCGCCTCCGCCTGTTTCGTGGCGGCGTCGATCGTGGCCTGCGAGCCGTACCCTGGGCCCAGCGAGGCCAGGTACCGCAGTTGCCGGACCGCAGCCCAGTGCAGCGGCTGGGTGCCACCGGCCAGCAGCACCAGGCCGGCGACCGTCGGCTCGGCCAGGGCTACCTGGGGCGCCATGCTGCCGCCGAGGCTGTGTCCGACCACGAAGACCCTGTCGACGGTGTCGCGCAGCAACCGCACCGCCGCGACCGCGGACGGGAGGTACTCGTCGACGACCGTGAAGGTCCGGTCGAGCAGGGGA
>DASZXM010000671.1:0-8785 GCA_035546415.1 Pseudonocardiaceae bacterium | reverse complement strand
CTGCAGTTCGCCCAGCGTCAACTGGTCGACGTCCGTGCCGTCGATCGCGCCGCCGTCGGCCGTGCGCAGCTGGGTCAGGTTGGCCCGCCACTCCAGCGGGTTGCGCTGTGGGCGGACGATCGGCTTCTTGCGCGGGAAGTGGTGGGTGCCGGCGCGTTCGGCCTCGTCCATCAGCCGTTCCACGGTCCGCCACGGCGCGTCACCGGCAGCGGCGACGTCCACGCCGTTGATCCGGAACATCAGCGACGGGTACAGCATGCCGTCGATGGGTGGTGACTTCTCGTACGGCACACCCGCCCACGCGGCCAGGTCACCGTCGCCGGACGCGTCGACGAACAGCCGGCCGCGCACGGCGGCCCGCCCCGACTTCGACTCGACCAGCACGGCGTCGATCGTGTCCGCGTCGGACATGACGGCACCGACGGCCATGGCGTGGAACAGGATCCGCCCACCGGAACCGGTGACCAGCTCGTCGGCGGCGATCTTGTAGCCGGAGATGTCGAACGCCTGCGCCAGGATGCCGCCGTTGATCGTGAAGTGCGGCGCCGACAGGGCGTCCAGCTTCGTCAGCCGGTCCAGCAGTTCGTCGGCCAGGCCCTTGATGACGCGCTGGTGGTCGCCGTACACGTTGGCGTGCAGGCCGCAGAACGTGCTCAGGCCCCCGGCGGTGCCCGCGCCGCCCAGGAAGCCGTAGCGTTCGATCAGCAGCGTCGACCGTCCGGTGCGGGCCGCGGCCGTGGCAGCCATCAGTCCGGCCGGGCCACCGCCGACCACGACGACGTCGAACTCGCCGTACACCGGCGTGCGTCGGCTCGGCTCGATGATGTCGTTCACGGGACGTCCTCCACCCGGGCGATGGCCGGCGGACCGCCGCGCGGCCCGAACGTCTCGACCACGGCGGACACGCCGGCGTTGTGCGCGCCGGCCACCATGACCAGCACGGCCGCCGGCGAGTTGAGCACCCGGACCCGGTCGGGGTCGTCGGTGCCCGACGCGGTGTCCGGGATCGCCTCGGGGTGGTCGTGCGGCAGCCGCCAGTGGGTCAGCTTCGACACGGCGTCCTTGCCGACCGCCGCCAGGACGTCGCGGGGCACGGCGGCGTTGTCGTAGACGAACCGCGCCACGTCCGCCTTGGTCCAGCCGGCCCTGTCGAACAGTTCGGCGTGCTCCGGGCCGAGGACGACGCAGGCGCTGATCGTCTCGTGGATGAGGGCGCCGGTGCGGGCCACCGTGTTCGCGATGTCCAGCGCGAGCTGTTCGGCGGCGGTGGTGTGGCGCGCCTCGATGTGGATGCTGGAGCGGATCACGGCCGCGGTGACCGTGCTGTCGTCCCGGGTGAAACCGAAATCCGTGTGCAGGGGCGGCCACGGGCTGGCTTCCTCGTTCTCCGCCACGCACATCGTGTACTTGGCCGGCGTGCCCTGGGTGGCCTGGTCGAGCTGGTGCGGACGCAACCCGAACGCGTTGATCGCGGTCAGCCGGATCGCCCTGCCGATCGTGGCGTTGGCGCGGAAGCCGGAGCCGAACACGTTGCCGGCGCTGTTCATGCCGATCCGCTCCCGGACCGGTCCGTTGACGACGAGGAACGGCGCGGTGCCGGTCGTGCTCTGCCAGATGCCCTTGACCGGGTAGCCCTCGGCGCGGAACGCGTCCCACGCGGCGACCACGACGGGGAAGTACTCCGGCAGGCAGCCGGCCAGCGCGGCGTTGATCGCGGCCAGGCGGACCGTGCACCGGCGGTCCAGGTGCTTCATGGTCAGCAGGACCTCGTCCGGTTGCCGGCCGGTGTGGTCGAGGAACTCACGCACGTACGACTCGGTCACCGGCATCACCGGCAGGCCGTCGGTCCAACCGCGTTCGTAGTAGTACTCGACGGCGGTGCGCAGCGACGCGCCGTCCACCTCGGGCGGCCTGCGGGTCCGCGCACCGGTCGTCAACTCGGCTCCTCTGCGGTCAGGATCGTCACGATCGCGGGTAGCAGGTCCCGTACGCGGTCCCGGATCTGGTCCACGTCCAGGCTCGCGATCGGGTGGGGTACGGTCACGAACCGGAAGTCCGGGAAGCCGTACGCCTTCGCCATGGCCTGCGCCGGCACGCGGAACGCGTCGGTGCAGATGCTGACGGCTGGTACGCCCGCTCGTTCCAGCAGAATCCCGTCGGCCAAACTGGCCGCGCTGCACGAGCCTCAATCACCGATGCCGGCCACGACGAAGTCGCAGTTCTTCAGGATCTGCTGGATCTGGCTCTCCTCGACCGGCGTGCCGAAGTAGCCTTTCGTGTACAGAGTGGACGATGCGATCCGGTGCGTCCGCCGCAGTTCGGTCGCGATCTCGGCCAGGATGGTGGCGGCGTTGGGTTTCGTGTTGTCCAACAGGCCGAGCCGCAGGCCGCGGAGGTCCCGCGGACGCGGCGCCAGTCCGTGGTCCTCGCCGATCTCGGTCTCACCGGTGGGATCGAGCAACGGCTCCAGTTCGGCCACGTCGACCACCTCGTCTGTCGTGGTTGTCCTGCCCAGTGAGCAAAGCACGGCCGGTTTCGGCCGCACAATGGGGCGGTGTCGGCAGGGCGGCCGCCGTTCTGGTCGGTGGTGCTACGTCATTTGACGCATCTCGCTCGTCTTGATCGAGCCGGTTCCGGGATAGTTCGGGGGATGAGGACCGAAGCGGCTGTGCTGTGGGACTACGGGCAGGACTGGCAGGTCGAGGAACTGGAGTTGGACGAGCCCCGCGAGGGCGAGGTACTCGTGCGGCTGGCCGCGTCCGGGCTGTGTCACTCGGACGAGCACGTGCGCGTCGGGGACCTCCCGTTGGCGGCGCTGCCGGGGATCGGCGGCCACGAGGGTGCCGGGGTGGTGGAACGGGTCGGGCCGAACGTGACCAAGGTGCGCGAGGGCGACCACGTGGTGCTGAGCTTCATCCCGGCGTGCGGGAGCTGCCGGTGGTGTGCCGGTGGGCACCAGAACCTGTGCGACGAGGGCGCCAACCTGACGGTCGGGTTGCAGCGGGACGGGACCGCCCGGCACCACGTGCGCGGGCGGGACGCGCGGCTGATGTGTCTGATCGGGACCTTCTCGCCGTACACGGTGTGCAGCGAGAACTCGGCCATCGCGATCCCGGACAGCGTTCCGCTGGACAAGGCCGCGTTGGTCGGCTGCGGTGTCACCACCGGGTGGGGCACGGCCGTCTACGGGGCCGGCGTGTCGGCCGGTGACACCGTTGTCGTGTTGGGGATCGGCGGGGTCGGCGCCAACGCGCTGCAGGGTGCTCGGATGGCCGGAGCCACCCGGATCATCGCGATCGACCCGGCCGCCTTCAACCGGGAGCAGGCCAAGCGGTTCGGCGCCACCCACACGTTCGCGTCCGTGGCGGACGCGATGGAGCCGGTGCGGGACATGACCCGCGGGTTGATGGCCAACTCGGCGTTGATCACGGTGGGCGTCACGACACCGACGATCGTCGCGGACGCCTTGTCGTTGGTGGGGAAGTTGGGCGTCGTCGCCGTGACGTCACTGGGTGCCGTGTCCGCGCACCAGATCGAGTTGGGGCTGTTCGAGCTGGCGGCGTGGGAAAAGCGGATCGTGGGGTGCCTGTTCGGGCACGCGTCGCCGCGGCGGGACGTGCCCCGGTTGCTGGAACTGTATCGGGAGGGCCAGTTGATCCTCGACGACCTGGTCACCCGGACCTACTCGCTGGACCAGGTCAACGACGGGTACGAGGACATGCGCCAGCACCGCAACATCCGCGGCCTGATCCGGTACACATAGTCGTTCGGCTGCCGGTCCGGCGGGGAAGAGGTGGCCGGCGGCCGGCGATCGGTGTGCGGCTTCGGGGCTACCGGTTCGTCACCAGGTCCCTCGCTTTGGTCGTCACTCCGTCCACCGTCAGGCCGTAGTACTCGTAGAGCTCGGCCGGGGTCGCGACCTCCAGGTCCGTGTCCGGGAGGGCCACGTGTGCCAGGTCCGCCGCCAGTCCGCCGCGGCCCACCGTTTCCGCCACGATGCTGGTCAGGCCGCCGATCTCGTTGTGGTCCTCGATCGTCAGTATCCGGCCCGTTCGCGCGGCCGACTCCACGATCGCGTCGGTGTCGTGCGGTTTGAGGAACGCCGCGTCGTACACGTCCGCCTCGATGCCCTCCGCGGCCAGCGCCGCCGCCGCTCGGACCGCCAGGCCGACGCCCATGCCGTGGCCGATCAGCGTGACGTCGTCGCCGGTCCGCAGCCTCGGCCAGCGTCCGAACTCGATGTGCGGTGGTGACGCGTACACGTTCGGCGTGTTCTCGCCGACCCTGATGAACACCGGGCCCTCGTGGTCGGCCAGGGATCGCATCAGGCCCAGGACCGCGTTGCTGTCCGCCGGTGCGACCACCGTCAGGTTCGTCAGCGTCCTGGCGATCGCCACGTCCTCCACCGCGTGGTGGCTGGTGCCGAAGAAACCCATCGCCAGGCCCGTCAGCCGGCCCACCAGCCGGACCGGCAGGTGGTTGTACGCCACGTCCGTGCGCAGCTGTTCCGCGCACTTCAGCACCCCGAACGGGGACATCGAGTAGATGTAGGGAACGTACCCGCACGTCGCCAGGCCCGCCGCCACCGAGATCGAGTTCGTCTCCGCGATGCCCAGTTCGATGTAGCGGTCCGCGTGGCGGGAGCGGAAGTCCGCCAGGACCGCGCCCAGGTCCGCCGTCAGCGTGACGATCGTGTCGTGCGTGTCGGCCAGTTCGGCGATCGCGTAGCCCGCCGGGTTGGTGGCCACTGCCGTGTCGATCTCCACGTCGGAGAAGACGTCCACCATCTTCGGTTCGGTCACCGCATTCTCCCGTTGATCTCGGCCAGGACCGCCGCCTTCTGGTCCGGCGGGAGCAGGCCCAGGTGCCAGGACTGCGGCGCCTCCTCCAACAGCCGGGCACCCTTGCCCTTGTGGGTGCGGGCGATCACGCACACCGGCCGGTCGCTGTCCGGTGCCGGCAGGCCGTCGAACGTGTCGACCAGCGCGGTGACGTCGTGGCCGTCGATCTCGGCCACCTGCCAACCGAACGAGGAGAAGCGCGCACCCAGCGGCTCGATGTTCATCGCGGTCGACGTCGGGCCCGCACCGGAGAAGCCGTTCGCGTCCACGATCGCGACCAGACTGCCCAGCCGGTAGTGGCTGGCGGCCATCGCCGCCTCCCACACCTGGCCTTCCTGCAGTTCACCGTCACCGGTGACCACGAAGGTCCGGTAGTCGCGTCCGGACAGTCGGCCCGCCAGCGCGATGCCCACCGCCACCGACAGGTTGTGGCCCAGAGCGCCCGAGCTGAAGTCGATTCCCGGTGCCAGGCGCATGTTCGGGTGGTCGTTGAGCGGCGAACCCAGCTTCCCGAACTTCTTCGTCCACTCCTCCGGGTAGTAGCCCAGGTCCGCCAGGATCGGCCACAGGCCCGTCGCCACATGTCCCTTGCCCAGCAGGAATCTGTCCCTGTCCGGCCAGTCCGGCTCTCCGGGGCGGAGGCGTAGCGTGTGGTAGTACAGCGTCGCGAAGATCTCCGCGCAGGAGAACGTGCTGGAATAGTGGCCCAGGCCCGCCTGGTCGATCAGTTCGACGGTGTTGCGGCGGATCCAGTCCGCGCGCCAGCGCAGCTCCTGCGGCGTCGCCGGGCGGTTGCGGTGCAGCGTTTCCTCCACTGGCATGGCATTCTCGCTCTCTGCCGACGCAAGCCATTCAAACACGGGTGCGCCGGCTCGGGGTCGCGACGCTTGACGTAGACGTGGCAGTCATCTGTCCATCGATCGGATGGGGCGGCTTTCGTAGCGTTGCGGGGGTGACGATGAGGACCCGCGCCGCGATCATCCGCCAACCCGGCACCCCGTGGGAGTTGGCGGAGCTGAACCTCGACGAGCCGAGGACCGGCGAGGTACTGATCAAGTTCGCCGTGTCCGGCATGTGCCACTCCGACGAGCACCTGCGCACCGGGGACAGCGTGGGCCGGCTTCCCTTGGTGGGCGGCCACGAAGGCGCCGGTGTCGTCGAGGCCGTCGGGCCCGAGGTGAACCGGGTGCGGCCCGGTGATCACGTCGTCTGTTCGTTCATCCCCGCGTGCGGCAGCTGCCGGTACTGCTCCACGGGGCGGCAGAACCTGTGCGACCAGGGCGCGCAGATGGTCACCGGCATGCTGTCCGACGGCACGTTCCGGTTCCACGACGACGACGGCGCCGATCTCGGCGGCTTCTGCATGCTCGGTACGTTCGCCGAACGCGCCGTCGTGTCGCAGTACTCGTGCGTGAAGATCGCGGACCACATTCCCTTCGAGGTCGCCGCACTGGTCGGGTGCGGTGTCCCGACGGGATGGGGGTCGGCCGTGTACGCGGCCGGCGTGGCACCGGGGGACACCGTGGTGATCTTCGGTGCCGGCGGTGTCGGGTCGAACGCCATCCAGGGCGCGCGGTACGCGGGCGCACGGCGCATCGTGGTGGTCGACCCGGCGCCGTTCAAACTGGAGAAGGCACTGGAGTTCGGTGCCACCGACGTGTTCGACAACGCCGACGAGGCACAGACCGCCGTCGTCCACATGACCCGTGGACAACTGGCCGACCACGCCATCTGCACGGTCGGCGTGCTCAGCTCCGACGTCGTGGCGCAGGCGGCCGCGATCGTCGGCAAGGGCGCCCAGGTCACCATCACGTCCGTCGGTCGCAGCAGCGACAAGCAGATTCAGCTCGCCGCCAACGGCCAGGTCGTCGGCTACCAGCGGCGCATCCAGGGCCACGTGTTCGGCATGTGCAACCCGCTGTACGACATCCCGCGGCTGCTGGACCTCTACCAGGAGGACCAGCTCAAGCTCGACGAGCTGATCACCCGCCGCTACGGCCTCGACGAGATCAACCAGGGGTACCAGGACCTGGAGGACGGCAAGATCATCAGGGGGATCGTCATCCACGAACCCTGACGGTTCCCCGGATCAGTCCCTGACAACGGCGTGCAAGGACGTGGTTCGATGCGTAGTAGGAAGAATGCCATTCTGGTGGCCGTGATCGGGCTCGCGCTGGGCCTGGCCGGTGCCGCGTGTTCCACCGCGTCCGGCACCTCCGGGTCCGGTGGCGGCCTGAGCGCGGCCCAGGTCGCCACGTTGCGGAACGTCGTCGCACAGGCCAGCCAGGTGCCGAAGTTCGTGCCACCCGGTCCCGCGTTCGACGTCAGCAAGGCCAAGGGCAAGCGGGTCTTCGTCATCCCCACCGCCAGCCAGCTGCCGGTGTGCGACCAGATCTCCAAGGACGTCGTGCAGCTCGCCCGCCAGGTCGGCATGAGCGGGACGTACTTCCAGAACAGCGGCGGGCCGTCCGGCTGGATTCCCGGCATGGAACAGGCCATCAGCCAGCACTACGACGCGATCGTGCTGATCTGCGGCATCGACCCGAACCTCATCAAACCGCAGGTGCAGGCCGCCACGTCGGCCGGTATCGCGGTGATCGACTCCGGGCTGGGCGACACCGAGGACGGCGCGAAGAAGTCGCCGTTGGTGACCGCACAGACGAACATCCCGAACGCCGAGTCGATGCGCCAGTCCATCGACGTCGCCCTGCTGGCCAACAAGGACGCGCCGTTCGACATCTTCGAGATCACCTCCAACGAGGTGCCCGCCGGCGTCGTCATGGACCACGCGATGCGTACCGAGGTCGCCAAGTACTGTCCGAAGTGCGGGATCAGGTCGGTGAACATCGCCGTGCCGGACTGGGCGACGAAAGTCCAGTCGGCCGTGAGTTCCGGGTTGCTGGCCGACCCGAAGGTCAAGGCCGTCGTGCCGATCTTCGACGGCGAGGTGCCGCCCGCGGCGGCCGCCGTGCGGGCGTCCGGGCGCGGTGACGTGAAGCTGTACGGCTGCTACGGCGGCACGCCCGAGTACATCCTGCAGATGGGCAAGGGCCTGCCGATGGCGTCCAACACCGGTCCGACGCACTTGTGGCGCGCCTACGCCACGATGGACCAGACGCTGCGCGTGCTCACCGGTGTCGGCGCCGCGCCCGCGGACAAGGAGTCCGACCCGTCCCGGCTGTGGACACTCCAGAACTACCAGCACGCCGGCGACGCCAACGGCGGGTTCGGCACCGACTTCCCGTCCGGTTACGAGAAACTATGGCTGAACAGGTGACCCCGGCCCTGGAACTGCGCAACATCACGATGCGGTTCGGTGCCTTCCGGGCGCTGCGCGCCGTCGACCTCGTCGTGCATCCGGGCGAGATCGTGGCGCTGCTCGGTGAGAACGGCTGCGGCAAGTCGACCCTGGTGAAGGTGCTCGCCGGGGTCAACGCGCCGGAGCCGGGCGGTGAACTGTACCTGGGCGGCGAACAGGTGCCGCTGCCGCTGCCGCCCGGACAGTTCCGCGATCTGGGGCTGAGTTTCGTCCACCAGGACCTCGGCCTCGCGCGGACGCTGTCGGTGGTGGAGAACCTGGTCGTGGGGGAGTCGGGCAGCGCCCGCTCCCGCCGGCCGATCAACTGGCGCTCCGAGTACCGCCGGGTCCGCGCCGTCCTGGACTCCTACGGTGTGCGCATCGACCCCCGGCATCCGATCAACCGGCTGCCACCGGTCGGCCAGGCCCTCGTCGCGATCGTCCGGGCCGCCGAGGAACTCAAGGCGTACCGGCAACGGGACGACGTCACGCACTCCATCCTGTTCCTGGACGAGCCGACGGTGTTCCTGCCCAGGGCCGAAGTGGAGTTCCTGTTCGACCTGGTCCGCGCCGTCGTGCGGGACGGCGCCAGCGCCGTGTTCATCTCGCACGACCTGTCCGCCGTCCGCACCCTGTGCGACCGGGC
>DASZXM010000670.1:0-4274 GCA_035546415.1 Pseudonocardiaceae bacterium | reverse complement strand
AGCTGGACCGGGCCGAGTTCGCTGCTGGGCGGGGTGCTCGCCGTGCTGGCGTGCGCCTACCTCGCCGCCGTGTACCTGTGCGCGGATGCCGTCCGCACCGGCCACGGCGACCTGGCGGACGCGTTCCGCCTGCGGGCGCTGGTCACCGGAGCGGTCACCGGGGTGATCGCGTTGGCGGGCATCGCGATTCTCGCCGCCGACGCCCCCCGGCTGTTCACCGGACTGACCGGGCGGGC
Source organism: Pseudonocardiaceae bacterium (assembly GCA_035546415.1). Classification (GTDB taxonomy): domain Bacteria; phylum Actinomycetota; class Actinomycetes; order Mycobacteriales; family Pseudonocardiaceae; genus DATEPR01. Next base: position 4,038 of record DASZXM010000670.1, on the reverse strand, counting down.
ACTCCCGCTGGTCGTGTTCTCCGGCGTCGCGGGTATCGCCGAGTTCCCGCTGCTGTGGCTGCGGCGGTACGTCGTCGCGCGCGTCGTGGCGGCACTGGCGGTCACGGCGATCCTGTGGGGCTGGGCGCTCGCCCAGTATCCGGCGCTGCTGGAGCCGCACGTGACGGTCACGGCGGCCGCCGCCGAGGGTGCGGTGCTCGCGCCCGTACTGATCGCGGTCGCCGTCGGCGCGGCTCTGCTGGCACCGTCGCTGTGGCTGCTGTACAGCCTGTTCCAGCGCCGGGTCGACGCCGGCCGGGTCGACACCGGTGGCACACCGGCGTTAGAGCCGGGCGCCGACGGATAGGCGACAACGGCAGCCCGTCACGTAGCGGTACTGCCGTTCAGGCTGGCGACCGGTCACGAGGGCCAGCGAGCCGTCCGGACGTTTGGAATGCCCCGTGTTGGGTATGTCGGACGCGAAAGGACCATGGCGGACGGGAGACGTGATGGGCGTGCGACAGTGGATCGAGGGCTGGCCGGTCTACCGCCAGTTCACCGACGGTGACGTGCCAGGTAAGGCCGCCGCCGTGCAGAGCGCCAGGTCCAGCAAGCTCGCGGCCCGCACCAGCACGGCCGACCGAGTCGTGAAGTCCATCTGCCCGTACTGCGCCGTCGGCTGCGGGCAGAACGTGTACGTCAAGGACGGCCAGGTCGTGCAGATCGAGGGTGACCCCGACTCACCGGTCAGCCGTGGCCGGCTGTGCCCGAAGGGCTCGGCGAGCAAGCAGCTGGTCACCGGTCCGGGCCGTCTCCACCAGGTGCTGTACCGCCGGCCGCACGGCACCGACTGGGAGGAACTGGACCTGGACACGGCGATGGACATGATCGCCGACCGGGTGATCAAGGCCCGGCGCGAGGGCTGGCAGTGGGAGGTCGACCAGGCCAGGACCCGCAGGACCATGGGGTTCGCCAGCCTGGGTGGCGCGACGCTGGACAACGAGGAGAACTACCTCATCAAGAAGTTGTTCACCGCGTTGGGCGCGATCCAGATCGAGAACCAGGCCCGTATTTGACACTCCGCCACGGTGCCCGGTCTGGGTACCTCGTTCGGTCGCGGCGGCGCCACGACGTTCCAGCAGGACCTCCAACACGCTGACTGCATCCTCATCGAGGGTTCGAACATGGCCGAGTGCCACCCGGTGGGCTTCCAGTGGGTGATGGAGGCCAAGGCCCGGGGTGCGACGGTGATCCACGTCGACCCGAGGTTCACCCGGACGAGTGCGATGGCCGACCTGCACGTGCCGATCCGGGCGGGCGCCGACATCGCCTTCCTCGGTGGCCTGATCAACTACGTCCTGAGCAACGACAAGTACTTCCGCGAGTACGTGGTCGCGTACACGAACGCGGCGGCGATCCTCACGGAGGACTTCGTCGACACCGAGGACCTGGACGGTGTGTTCTCCGGCCTGGAAACCGAGGAGCGTTCGTACGACTTCCACACCTGGCAGTACGAGGGCACGGAGGTGCAGGCCGCATCGGGCAAGCGGGACAAGGAGTACGGCGACGAGAAGCAGTCGGCCGTGCGCCAGGCCGGTCGCGGTGAGGCCCACGGTTCGGGCGGCGCGGCGGTCGGGGAGGCCGAGCGGGACGAGACGCTGCAGCACCCGCGATGCGTGTTCCAGGTGCTCAAGCGCCACTTCGCGCGGTACACGCCGGACATGGTGGAGCAGATCTGCGGCATCCCGCAGGACACGTTCCTGCGGGTGGCGCGGTTGCTGACCGAGAACTCCGGTCGGGAGCGCACCACCGCGTTCGTGTACTCGGTCGGATGGACGCAGCACACGGTGGGTGTGCAGTACATCCGGACGGCGTCGATCCTCCAGTCGCTGCTGGGCAACATCGGTCGACCCGGTGGCGGCATCATGGCCCTGCGCGGCCATGCGTCCATCCAGGGCTCGACGGACATCCCGACGCTGTTCAACCTGTTGCCCGGCTACATCCCGATGCCGCACGCGCACACCAACGAGGACCTGGACACGTTCGTCGACGCGGAGTCCACGGCCAAGGGCTACTGGGCGAACACCCGGTCCTACCTGGTCAGTCTGCTCAAGGCGTGGTGGGGCGACGCCGCCACCGAGGACAACGACTACTGCTTCGACTACCTGCCCCGGCTGACCGGCAGCCACAGCACCTACGAGACGGTGATGGAGCAGTTGGCCGGCCACTGCAAGGGCTACTTCCTGATGGGGGAGAACCCGGCGGTCGGGTCGTCGAACGCGAAGTTGCAGCGGATGGGCCTGGCCAACCTGGAATGGTTGGTGGTGCGGGACTTCTCGTTGATCGAGAGTGCCACGTTCTGGAAGGACGGCCCGGAGATCGAAACCGGTGAGCTGCGCACGGAGGACGTGGGCACCGAAGTGTTCTTCCTACCGGCGGCGGCGCACACGGAGAAGGACGGCAGTTTCACCAACACGCAGCGGATGCTGCAGTGGCACCACCAGGCCGTCGAGCCGCCGGGCGACGCGCGCAGCGACCTGTGGTTCACCTACCACCTGGGCCGGATCATCCGGAACAAGCTGCACGGCTCGACGGACGAGATGGACCGGCCGGTGCAGGACCTGACCTGGGACTACCCGACGAAGGGCGCCATCGCCGAACCGGACGCGGAGTCCGTGCTCGCCGAGATCAACGGCCGCGATGCCGACGGGAACCCGCTGGCGTCCTACGAGCAGTTGACCGACGACGGTTCGACCGTGTGCGGCTGCTGGATCTACTGCGGTGTCTACGCCGACGGTGTCAACCAGGCCGACCGCCGCAAACCGGCCCGCGACCAGAACTGGGTGGCCAACGAGTGGGGCTGGGCGTGGCCGGCCAACCGGCGCATCCTCTACAACCGGGCGTCCGCCGACCCGGACGGCAAGCCGTGGAGCGAACGCAAGGCACTGGTGTGGTGGGACGCCGACAAGGGCAGCTGGACCGGCCACGACATCGCCGACTTCACGGCGGACAAGCCGCCCGACTACCGGCCGTCCGACGACGACCGCGGCCCGGCGGCACTGTCGGGAACGGACCCGTTCGTCATGCAGGCGGACGGAAAGGCGTGGCTGTTCGCGCCCGCCGGCCTCACCGACGGCCCGTTGCCCACCCACTACGAGCCGCAGGATTCGCCGTTCCCCAACCTGCTGTACCCGCAGCAGCGCAACCCGGTCCGCCAGGTCACGCCGTTCGTCCACCCGAACAACCGGTTCCAGCCGGACCCGGGCACGCCGGGCGCGGACGTGTACCCGTACGTCGCGACCACGTACCGGCTCACCGAGCATCACACGGCGGGCGGCATGAGCCGATGGGTGTCGTACCTGTCGGAGCTGCAACCGGAGATGTTCTGTGAGGTGTCACCGGAACTGGCCGCCGAACGGGGCCTGGAACACGGCGGCTGGGCGACCGTCGTCTCGCCGCGCAACGTCATCGAGGCACGGGTCCTGGTGACCGACCGCGTGCGGCCGATCCAGGTCCAGGGCAGGCGGCTGCACCAGGTCGGCCTCCCCTACCACTGGGGCACCAGCGGCCTGATCACGGGCGACTCGGCGAACGACCTGTCATCGGTGAGCCTGGATCCCAACTCGCACATCCAGGAGGTCAAGGCGTTCACGTGCGACATCCGGCCCGGCCGCCGTCCCACGGGACCCGAACGGGTGGAGTTGGTGCGGGAGTACCAACGCCGTGCGGGCATCACGGACCAGACGGGGACCGGGATCTGACGCGTGCGGCTGACTTGACGCGGCGCGGCTGACGCGCTGAGCTGCCGCCGGTGCGGCTGATGCGGTGCGGTCGACGCGCTGAGCTGCCGCCGGTCGCGCGCTGTTCCGCTACGGGGGCGCGCGAATCGTGATGGCGGCGAGTAGGCGCCGGCCGGTCCCGCCGCTGGGGTGTCAGTGGCCAGTTCGAACTCCCCACAGGCGGCCAGATAGCGGGGAGGTATCTGGCCGCGCTTCGGTTACTACGAGTGATGCGGTTCCTCGTGGTGGAGCTCATCGACTCGACCGAGCGATCGGTGGC